>CAIRGS010000071.1 GCA_903878125.1 uncultured Nitrosomonadales bacterium
ATTGCATGGATAAGACTTGGTGGCTCTAGGGCACCTCTAAAAATCCAATCTTCGTCACAATACGGCGTTACTCGAAAAAAATTATCGCTTACATATAAGCTATATGCCGCGCTCAAATTTTTTACTCGTGCCTTGCCTTGCCTTGCCTTGCTTTGAAACTTTAATTTTTAGAGGCGCCCTCTACAACCAGACTCCGTTTCAATACAGTTCGGCTGATATCTATGTAGTAGCTACCTGCTTAAATTCAATCAAGTATTGTATTTTTTCATGCATAAAATTTTGAATGTATAGAGATGCCCAAATATGGATATTGAACAGGCGCTAGAAATTGTTAGTCAGACTCACCCAGGTGTTGTGCGATCGCATAATGAAGATAGCATGGCTTATGACGCTTCGTGTGGGTTAGTGGTGCTGGCCGATGGTATGGGAGGGCACAATGCTGGTGAAATTGCAAGCGGCATTACAGTTTCCCTGATTGCTGCCGATATGAAGCATAGCTTGGAGAGCATGCGCCCTGAAGACCGGGGTGATGGTGGTGAAGATGTCGGAGTGATACTGTTACGCGAAAACGTGCAGAAAGCCAATGCCACTGTTTACTATAAGTCGCAGAGCCAGTCGCAATATGCTGGAATGGGTACCACGGTGGTTGCAGGGCTATTTTACGATAATCATTTAGGGGTCGCCCACGTTGGCGATTCGAGGATGTACCGACTGCGTGGTGAAATATTTGAGCCAATCACTCGTGATCATTCACTGTTGCAGGAGCAAATCGATAGAGGCATGCTAAGTCAGAAAGACGCGCGACTATCCAAGATCAAAAATCTGATTACGCGCGCGGTTGGGGTTGATCCATCGGTTGAGGTGGAGATTCAACGTCATGCGGTGCAAGTGGGCGATATTTATCTACTATGCTCTGACGGTTTGAACGATATGGTTGAAGATGATGAGATCGGTAGCACGCTGCAAATGCTACGTGCAAATCTACAATTGGTGGCAAGACGATTGATTGAAATGGCAAACGATAATGGCGGGCGTGATAATGTATCCGTGATACTTATCAAAATTATCGGTGAGTTTGCCGTGCCGCAGGGTTAGCTCGCAAAAATGCTGTTCTGGTTCAAGAATTAAATACGGGGATTGATGATATGGCGGCGAAACTGATACTCAGCATGAATGGTGTGGTGGTACAGGAACATGTTCTGGACAAGGAGCACATGACGATAGGTCGCAAGCCGCACAATGATATCGTTATTGATAATCTTGCTGTCAGTGGTGAGCACGCTGCGATAGTGACCATATTTAATGATTCCTTTCTGGAAGATTTGAATAGCACTAATGGAACCTTGGTAAATGGTGCACCAATCAAGAATCATTTTTTACAAAATAGTGATGTCATTGAAATTGGAAAATATAAACTCAAGTATTTGAACGATCAGAAAATTCAGTCTGCTGTGGCTGATTTTGAGAAAACAATGGTATTTCGTGAGTCTTCTCGTATCGCAGCCGCCACCCCAGTAACAGCTGATTCGAGTGAAACGACATTGAAGTTAAATCCTGCGGAACTGCAACAATTAACACTTGCCGAGAAAGTGCCTGAATTGCAAACTGGGGCTGTCACATCATCACAGCCTGCTCTTGTAATCCCGGCCAAGAAAGTGGTTGCTGAAAGTGCGGCAGCATCCGATGGGGAAACTGTATCGCAGACTGTTCATGCAACCTCCGCCGAGAAAGTGGCTGACCCGCTGCAAGTAATGGGGGTAATACAGATATTTACCGGGCCTAATGCTGGAAAAGAGCTTGAGCTAGTGAAGAATCTGACTACCGTAGGAAAATCCGGCGTGCAAGTTGTAGTGTTTACGCGTCGTCCGCGCGGATATTTCATCACCTATGTGGAAGGGGAAAGTTACCCAAATCTTAATGGTAAGCCGATGGACGATCAGCCGTGTCAGCTTAAAGAGCACGATATTATTGAGTTGGCTGGGATTAAAATGGAGTTTTATTTAAAAAGTTAAGAGCCTGTTTCAGTGTGAGCTTGATGCGGCACAAGCCGCAGGTGTCAGATGAATAACTAGAAATGGTCAGCTTAAAATCCGTTTATCCTTCGACAAGCTCAGTTTCTTCTCAGGATCGGCGAATTTCTTCTCAGGGCGAGCGAATTTACTTCTGCTGTGGCGGTTAAGTTGATTACACGCTTTATTCCACATAGAGTCGTATTTATCTTCCAGGCTGCTTGTGGGAGAACTGCTCAAATTCAAGTGGAATAAGGCCCGGAAATTTACATCACCCACTAACCGGCAGAGGTAGATATGACCATGCAGGAAATCAGCGAATGCCTACATGGTTTCACACCGGCGATGTTGCAGAACGCCCAAGTGTTCAACTTCTATCGCTGCAGGAACAATAAATAAAGGGCGCCTCTAAAGTTGCACAGTTTTCCATCCGGAATGTCGCAATGGTGAGGCTGGATGCGTTATATTTTTGCCGTTCGGTATTTTATTTTGTGGGGTGTCAGTAATTACACGGCATCTCAAATATGAGCGACATAACCCGTCCTTGTTTCAAAACCGTATAGAGAATTACTGCTAAATACTGCTATATTAGAAAGCCAGCAACAAAGTTACGCAATCTCACCATGCGGAATGCCATGTTGGGAGTTATCAGGGAGAAGTGGATGGATGATGCAATAACAGTACGGCCAGAACGACGGGCCAGTGTTAGCCAGATTGAGGCGCAGCTTGCGTTCAGGAAGAATCTTGCTCATGTCATAAGCAGTATTCATGATCATATTATAAGCAAGGTTGATGTTACATACAATTTAGACGAAATTATGCTGGACGTGGGCAAGGATGTCTGCTCGATATTCAATGCTGATCGCTTCACCGTTTATTCACTGGATAAAGACGAAGCTACGCTGGTTTCAAAAATAAGAACCGGGACAAGCTTAGTCAAGGATCTCAAGTTACGCATTACTGAGCAGAGTCTTGCCGGGTATGTGGCGACCCATAAAAAAATACTTAATATCAGGGACGTATACGATGAGAACGAGCTAGCTTCGCATAGTGCCAACCTACGTTTTTTGCAAGACGTGGATCAGCGCACGGGCTATCGTACCAAGCAAGCCCTTGTGGTGCCCATACTTGATCCAGAAAGTCAGGGTTTAGTAGGTGTCATTCAGGTTCTAAATAATAAGGCTGACCAACCTTTCTCGGAGATGATGGTTGATGGGGTATTGGAGCTGGCGCAGAGCTTGGCAGTGGCGCTGCGACAAAGCCAGCAGCAACCTGCTGTTAAAACCAAGTACGATCATTTAGTGTATGAGGCGGTATTATCTGCCGACGAATTGGATCTGGCTATATCCACAGCACGACGCAAAAATGCTGACCTTGAGGATGTGTTGCTCGACGAATTTCAGGTTAAACCGGACGCGCTTGGTAAAGCGCTTGCTCTCTTCTTTGGTGTGCCCTATGAACCTTTCAAGGCTGATCGCATCAAGCCTACCGATTTACTTAAAAATCTGAAACGGGAATATTTAGAAAGCAGTCAGTGGGTTCCGATAGATGAAAGCAAGGAAAGCTTGGTGATACTTACCACTGATCCAGAGTGGATACAAACTTCACGCGTTGTAAATAACGTATTTCCGAGGAGCCGACTGGTTTACAGGGTTTGTTCGCAGCGCGAATTCAATGCAACCCTCAGCTTGTTCTTTGGCGGAGGTGGAGCCAGTGGCATGACCGGTGGCTCGGAAATGGACGGCGCCTCAATGGACGAGATGCTTACCGCCATGAGAAGAGATGAAGAAGAGTTCGATGAAACTGTCCTGGAGGATGTAAGTGCGGCGGCAGACAATGAGCTAGTCAAGCTGGTTAACAAGATCATCATGGACGCCTACAAGATGGGCGCGTCCGACATTCATGTGGAACCTGCACCGGGCAAGGGCAAGACCTTGATTCGTTTGCGCAGGGATGGTTCGCTGGAACCTTATATCGAAGTGCCATCGTCTTTCCGCAATGCGCTTATTACTCGTATAAAAATCATGTGCGACTTGGATATTTCGGAGAAGCGCAAACCGCAGGATGGCAAGATCAAGTTCAATAAATATGCGCCTCTGGATATTGAGCTGCGTGTTGCCACCATTCCCTCTCAGGGCGGTGTGGAAGACATCGTGATGCGTATTTTGGGCACCGGTGAGCCGATAAAACTTAATGAGTTGGGTTTGTCAGTACGAAACATGGAAACGCTGAAAGAGGTAGTCAGCAAGCCTTATGGCCTGTTTTTTGTATGTGGTCCGACGGGATCCGGTAAAACTACCACTTTGCATTCCGTGCTCAGCTATATTAACAAGCCTGAGACCAAAATCTGGACGGTAGAAGACCCGGTAGAAATTACACAAAAGGGTCTGCGCCAAGTGCAGATCAACAAGAAGGCCGGTCTGGATTTTGCCACCATCATGAGGTCCTTCCTGCGCGCCGACCCGGACGTGATCATGGTGGGTGAAATGCGCGACAAGGAAACAGTTTCTATTGGCATAGAAGCCTCGCTTACCGGCCATTTGGTGCTCGCTACCCTGCACACCAACAGCGCGCCGGAATCCGTCATACGGTTATTGGATATGGGCATGGATCCATTTAATTTTTCCGATGCCCTGTTAGGCGTCCTGGCGCAACGTTTAGCCAGACGTTTATGCAAGAAGTGTAAAAAACCACATGCCGCCACACAAAATGAGCTCAAATCATTGCTTGCCGAATACTCGATAGAACTTATGCACTGCGAGCTCTGGAAACAGGATGCCAATACTGCTTACAAAGCACTGTACGCAGAATGGGTCAAGCTGTTCGCTGATGAAATGGGGAAATTTACGCTATATGAACCGGTTGGATGTGCCGATTGCTCCGGCACAGGCTATCACGGACGGGTGGGTTTGCACGAGTTAATGGTGGGCACCGACTTGATAAAAAAGAATATTCAAGAGCACGCCCACGTCTCGGAAATATTGGCTAACGCACTCAACGAAGGCATGCGCACCCTGAGGCAAGATGGCATTGAAAAGGTTTTATCCGGCATCACCGACATGCATCAGGTACGTGCCGTCTGCATGAAGTAACCACGGCACACGCAGAAGAAATAAATCCGGTCGTTCTGAGAAAATACTGTTCGCTTAACCGTTCGTGGTGAGCTGGTCGAACCACCAGCCGCTCACCCAGAGCCCTTCGACAATGCCTTCAGTCCTGAGCAAAGTCGAAGGGTCAGGGCGAACGGAATTTCTTTAACCAACAGTCTGTCCTGAGCCTCCTTGTCGTCCTGAGCTTGTCGAAGGATGAGCGAACCCCCCTGTCTGGGCCAACGTGCTGTAGTTCTCCGGCGCGGTAGCATTTGGAGGGTAGAGTGACGAAAACCGTCACTTACCTGACGTAAATCTGCTTTCCCCTCAATGATGAGTATCAAAATAACTTCTGAGACTGCTCCGCAAACCCAATCCGGACGCGGATAGTTGTAAGTGAGGATGGGCTGGCATGAATCCTGCTTTTGATTAAAGCACACACCCCGTGTATTGTACGTTCAACTCTTGAAGGAGTGGCAATAATGAAAAAAATGCAAAAAGGTTTTACCCTGATCGAATTGATGATCGTGGTCGCGATTATCGGCATTCTGGCTGCAGTCGCGATTCCTGCATATCAGGACTATGTAGTTAAGGCCAAGCTTGCAAAAGTTGCGACTGCTGTGGATCCGGTTAAGATGGCAGTTGCTGTTTTTATCCAGGACAATGGTTCTGCTGCGGGCCTTACTGCTAATAACTGGGCTTCCTTGGGGCTTAGCACCGCTCCAACAGCAACCACAGAGGTTGCAAGTTATACTGTGGCGGCTACAACTGGCGCTATCGAGGCTACTCTTTGCGCTGCTTGCATTAAGACTGGAATCGATGGCAAGAAAATCACCTGGACACCAACAGCGGGATCCACGGCTATAACTTGGGCAGTAACCTCGGATAGTACAGACACAGTTGTGGTGAGCACCATTCCTAAGTGGCAGTAGCATGAATTAAAAATATTTTCTCTTTTTTTCCAAGAAAATATTTTAAATTGGAGAATTGATGATTTTCTGAAAACCCGCATTCTGTAATGGATTGCGGGTTTTTTTTGTAAAGAGCCGATGTTATATGGTATGAGTAATGAATTTTTTTTCTAAATTTATCTATCCGCTTGACCAAATCAAAGCGCTGGTTTTGGTGCTGATGGTTACTGCGGTGTATGTCCCATTTTTGAATAACCCCCTGATATTCGATGACGTTCCATTTTTTAACGCAGCGATAGATCATTACGCCAATACCCTGTTTCGTTTGGATTTGCGCTGGTTTCCCTATACGACGTTTGGTGTTACTTGGGTGTTTTTCGGTGAGGATCCGCCTGTTTTTCGCATACAGAATTTATTGCTGCATGCTGTCAATGTGCTGTTGCTATTGCTGGTATTGCGCTTGTGGATCAAGCTATTTATCAATGATGTGAGCAAAGAAAATATCGCGAATTGGGGCGCGTGGTTGGGAGCACTGATATTCGCATGCCATCCCCTTGCGGTTTATGGCGTAGGCTATTTGATACAACGCAGCATCTTAATGGCGACAATGTTCACATTGGTAATGCAATTAGCCTACCTGCGTGGCCTGCTTGATGGCGACAAACGCTATATGGTGCTAGCAGTCGTGGCGTATTTCCTAGCGCTATTCAGCAAGGAACATAGCTTGATGGCTCCCGCCATATTGCTACCTTTGACATTGGCGATTCGTGCCCAGAATAAACTTTCGTCCGGCGCTTTGCGTGCGACTTGGCTAGGATTCGCAGTTGTTGGGCTGTTCGTGGTGCTGCGCATAAAGGGCATATTTGGTGTGCCTTATGAGATGGATGCGGCGGCATTGTTTGGGGAACAAGCACTGCTTCAGGGAACGGCAGCGCTGCACTTGCTGAGTGTGTTGACGCAGGCGGGGCTTTTTTTCAAATACTGTTTGTTGATGCTAGTGCCCAACCCGGCGTGGATGTCGCTTGATATGCGCGAGACATTTATCCTCACCTGGAAAGACTGGACAAGCTGGATCGGCTTGGTTGCTTTTGTTGCTTATGGCACATTTGCGCTGGTTTCTTTGTTGCGCGGTGGACGTATTGCCTTGATGGGGTTGGCATTGCTGTATCCGTGGTGTTACTTCATGGCGGAATTTTCAAGCATACGCATTCAGGAAATTTTTGTGCTGTATCGCAGTTATTTATGGTTGCCTGGCTATATGTTGTTATTGCCTTTACTGCTGAGCTCACTTCCCAATCGAAAAATCATGTTGGTTGGTGCATTAGCGGTTTTGATATTAGTGCCGCTGGCATGGAATAGATTGTGGGTGTTTGCGGATCAATACCGCTTGTGGGATGACGCGGTGCGCTTGCTGCATGGCGAAAATCGCCTCGGCGCTCATCGTACCTATTTCGTTCGCGCACAAGCTTCGGCTACGGCTAAAAATTGGGATGCGGCCATTGCGGACTATCAAAAATCGCTGGCAATTAATTCAACCTATCCTGAGGTGAATGTTGCGTTGGCTTCTGTATATGTAAATTTAAAACGGTATCCGGAAGCGCTTGCAGAATTTGATAAAGTGATTGCTGGCAACCCGAAAAATGCCAGTGCCTATTATGGGAAAAGCGTCGTATTGAAAAATTTACATGACATGGCCGGGTCGATGCAACAAATGGAAAAAAGCTGTCAGTTTGGACAAAAAGAAGCTTGTATCATCGTGGCACTGAATCGGCAAAACAAGTTGAGCCAGCAGCAACCCAAGGTTGTCTCACCATAAGCAATGGCGTCATGAAATTTTATGTGGAAATTGCATTAGAGCCAAATAATTTGAGCTCTATTATGCTAAATGGAATTTTTCTGACCGAGTGGATGTTAATAGGCATAGCGCATCACTTCTTTTTCGCGTGCGCTGCCGCGATCTCCTTGTACTGTTTCAGTTCACTTTCAATGATCGACAGCTCGTGAAAATCGGTGCCCGCTGCTTTGGCTAATTCAAGTTGTTCAATTGCACTGAGCAAGTTGCCGCGCAAAATGTAGGTGTAGGCCAGCGCGTGGTGCTCCTCTTGTCGTTTGCCCAGCGCCGCGTAATTGCGTGCCTGTAGTTCTTGCAGACGCAGGTCATTGGGATGGGCGATAATTTGTTCGTTGAGTAGTTTGAGCGCGTCTTCAAGGCGATTGGCTTCCAGCAGCAGCTCGATGTAGTCATAGGCTAGCGCTCGGTGCTGGGGAAAATTTTGTGTGGCGCTGCGGTAGAATGCAGTGATACTTGTGTTGCTTTTGTCCGCACGCTTGATTTGTCCGGCCAGCGTTGCGATCATCGGATTTTGTGAGGTCAGTGTCTGCAACGGGGCGAATTCCTGCGTGGCGCGTGCGACTTGTCCGGCCCGCAGCAGTGCCATCGCCAAGCCGTAACGCTGGGCTGTCTGATTGCCATGTTTTTGCTCCCCAATTGCACTTTTGAAGAAGTTCACCGCTTCCTGAGGGTTCTTCTGAATGGCTCGTAATTTGGCGCGCACCAGTTGGAAGCTGAGGCTGTCGGCAACCAGGCGATAGGGGGTCTGTTGCACACGGTTGGCGATATCGGCGATGCGGTCGCTGGTGATCGGATGGGTGCGCAGGTAAGACGGCATATTGTTGTCGAGCAGGCGTGTGGATTTTTGCAAGCGTTCGAAGAAGATGGGCATGGCGTGCGAATCGAAGCCTGCTTTTTGCAGAGTGGTGAGGCCGATGCGGTCCGCTTCCTGTTCATGAATGCGGGTAAAGTTCAATTGCCGTTGGATGGAGCCAGCCTGCATCCCGACAATGGCCGCCTGTGAGGCTTGCGGGTTACTGCGTACAGCCAGGATAGCCACTGCAAGGGCCGCTATGGCGGCCACCGAGTCGACCTTCTGGCCTGCTACCATACGTGCCAGATGATGCTGGGTGACGTGGGCGATTTCATGGCCCAGTACTGAGGCGAGTTCGGATTCGCTTTGTGCCATGAGCATCAGCCCGGTGTTTACGCCAATGAAACCGCCGGGCAGCGCGAATGCGTTGATGCTGTTGTCGTCCAGGGCAAAAAATTCAAACTCCTGCCCTGGTTCGTTGCTGTTGGAAACCAGTTGATATCCAAGCTGATTAAGGTAATCGTTGACTTCAGCATCATCAAGGTAATCTTTATCGGAGCGGATTTCAAACATGCTCTGTTCGCCGATTTTTCGCTCCTGTTGCGGTGTCACAGCCTCCTGCGATACATCGCCTAAGTCGGGCAGGCCTTCAGCGCGGCACAACAGCGACCATGTGTAGAGCACTATGAGCAGCAAATTTTTCATGACAATATGATACCTGCTTTGCCTAGAGGTTCCCAAGTTTGGAGCGTAGGGTATCAGAGCGGAATTCGGGCAGGAAACCAGTGTTTACTTATTGGCAATGTATAATGGACACTGCATTGGATCTATGTGATTCTTAGTGGGTAGCTCTTCGATATGTGCAAGATGATCAATAAAAAATAATCAGCTATAAATTAATTTATCCTTCGACAGGCTCAGGACGAACTGATTTTTAATTACGTCCATCCTTAAGCTCAGGACGAGCGGATTTTTGAATTCCATACATCTGTAAGCTCAGAGCGAGTGGGTTTTTAAAAGTCCGTTCGTCCTGAGCTTGTCGAAGGATGGATTGCTGAATAATGATAAATGAAATGTTTTGGGTGTACATTCTCCGCTGTGCCGACGGTAGTTATTACTCCGGTCATACCGACAATCTTGAAAAGCGCATCGGCCAGTACCAGACCGGAATGCGAGGGTTATATCGCAACGCGCCATCCGGTGGAGCTGGCTTGGTCGCAGGAGTGTGTCACGCGGGAAGAAGCCTTATCGGCCGAGATGCAAATTAAGGGCTGGAGCCACAAGAAGAAAGAAGCCATGATGCGCGGCGACTGGACGGAAGTTTCTCGCTTGGCTAGAAGTTAATCCGCTCATCCTTCGACTGGCTCAGGACGAACGGATTAACTTCATCTGCGGGAGGTTGAAAGCTGATTACCCACTCTATTTCACATAGAGCATTTTGATGACACATTTGCCGCATAATTATTGCGAGAGTCCGCTCAAACACTGGAAAAAATAATTGTAAAGATATATGAATATTAACAAGCCAAAATTGCAGGTTCAAATAGACGAGGGTTCCATACATGCTGTGGATTTTGCCACAGCTCCCGGTTTTGCCGAGACGGTCAAGCTGCAGAATGGTCTTACGGATTGGGCGCTAGCAAGCGCACCACCCTTGGTATGAGTATAACGGAGTTTGATGTCGAATTGGATGCCCGTCAGCTAAGTTGCCCTTTGCCTATTCTGCGTACCAAAAAAATGCTGTCGCAGATGCAAAGTGGGCAGGTGCTGAAAGTGGTTGCTACAGACAAAAAGTCACCGGATGACTTCACCGATTTTTGCAAACAAACCGGGAATGATTTGTTGTCTGCTGCACAGCAGGGTGATGAGTTCGTATTTTACCTGCGTCGCCGACAAATTTAGCCAAGCTTGTCGAGCTGTGCCTGTAACTGGATCATCGTTGTGGAGAAATCGTCCATACGCCTGCGTTCTTGATCCACCACTTGCGGCGGAGCGCGCAAGACGAAACTGGCATTGCCCAGCTTGCCTTGTGCCTTGGTGATTTCACCTGCAAGACGGGCAATCTCCTTGTCCAGGCGCTCACACTCTGCTTCTACGTCAATTTCTATTTCCAGCATCAACTTGAAGTTGCCGACGATCGCGATTGGCGCATCGGTGTCGGGCAGCTCATCCAGCAGGCTAACCCCGCTTAACTTGCCCAGCGCTTTCAGGTAAGGCGCGAAGCCTTGCAGGATAGCTGCATCGCCACTTGCAATCAGTGGCACTCTCTCCGCTGGGGACAAGTTCATCTCGCTGCGCAGCTTGCGGCAGGCAGTGACCATTTCCTGCAGCAGGTCGATTCGTTGCAAGGAAACTGGGTCAATCAGCTTGGGATTGGCTTGTGGATAGGGTTGCAGCATGATGCTGTCGCCCTGTTTACCGGCCAGCGGTGCAACTTTCTGCCACAGCTCTTCGGTGATGAAAGGGATGATGGGGTGCGCCAGGCGCAGTATGGTTTCCAGTACACGCACCAAGGTGTGCCGCGTGGCGCGTTGCCGTGCGGCATTGATAGCCTCTGCTTCCGCTGGGAATGGGTTGCTGGAGTGAGGGCTGAGTTGCACCTTGGCCAATTCCAGATACCAATCACAGTAGGTGTCCCACACCAACTCATAGAGTGTGCGCGCCGCCATGTCGAAACGATAGTGGTCGAAGTGGTCTGCCATTTCAGTTTCCGCCTGTTGCAAACGACTAATCAACCATTTATCAGCCGCACTGAATTTAACCGGCAATGATTCGTCCAGCCCGATATCTTGACCTTCGCAATTCATTAGTACGAAGCGAGTGGCATTCCATAACTTGTTACAGAAATTGCGGTAACCTTCACAGCGTTGCAGGTCGAATTTGATGTCGCGCCCATGCGAGGCAAGGCTGGCGAAGGTGAAGCGCATCGCATCAGTGCCGAATGCCGGGATGCCGTCCGGGAAATGTTTGCGTGTCTGTTTTTCAATGCTTTCTGCCTGCTTGGGATTCATCAGATTCTTAGTGCGTTTGGCTACCAAATCTTCCAGCGAGATGCCGTCAATGAGATCCAGCGGGTCTAGTACATTCCCCTTGGATTTGCTCATTTTATGTCCCTCCGCATCGCGGATCAGGCCGTGTACATACACTTCGCGGAATGGCACCTTGTCGGTGAAGTGTAGCGACATCATTACCATACGCGCCACCCAGAAGAAGATGATGTCGAAGCCTGTAACCAGCACCGAGGTCGGCAGGAAAGTTTTGAGTTCTTTGGTGTCGTGTGGCCAGCCCAGTGTTGAGAACGGCCACAATGCGGAAGAGAACCAGGTATCGAGCACGTCCTCATCCTGGCGCAGTTTTGTGTGGCCTGCCTGCTTATGGGCGTCTTTTTCGTTGCGAGCGACAAATATATTACCTTGTTCGTCATGCCACGCCGGGATTCGATGTCCCCACCACAGTTGGCGCGAGATGCACCAGTCCTGAATGTTGGTTAGCCACTGGTTGTATGTGTTGGTCCAGTTTTCCGGTACGAATTTAATTTCACCATCCGCCACCGCTTGCAGCCCGCGTTGCGCCAAACCTTCCATTTTCACGAACCACTGGTCGGTGAGCATCGGTTCAATTACCGCATGGCTGCGGTCTCCGCGCGGAACCATGAGCTTGTGCGGCTTGGTATCTACCAACAGGTTTTGTGCGGACAGGTCGGATAGGATTTGCTTGCGCGCGTCAAAACGATCCAGCCCCTGATAGGCGTTGGGTGCATGTTCGTTTATTTTGGCATCCAGCGTGAATATGTTGATCGGTGTAAGGCTGTGACGCTGCCCAACAATATAGTCGTTAAAATCGTGCGCGGGTGTGATTTTTACGCAGCCAGTGCCGAAAGCCGGATCGACATATTCATCGGCAATGATGGGGATAGTGCGATTGCATAGTGGCAGTTGCAGACGCTTGCCGATCAGGTGTTTGTAGCGTGCATCTTCAGGATGCACCGCCACGGCAACGTCGCCGAGTAGCGTTTCAGGGCGTGTGGTGGCGACGATTAAAGCACCGACACCCGCTTCCAGCGGATAAGCGATATGCCACATGAAGCCGTCTTCTTCCTGCGCTACCACTTCCAGATCGGATACTGCGGTACCCAGCACCGGATCCCAGTTCACCAATCGTTTACCGCGATAGATTAAACCTTGCTCGTAGAGTTTGACGAATACTTCGGTAACGGCCTCGGACAGGCCTTCGTCCATGGTGAAGCGCTCCCGCGACCAATCACACGAGGCACCTAGGCGGCGCATCTGGTGCGTGATGGTAGAGCCGGATTCTTCCTTCCATTCCCACACGCGCTCAATGAATTTTTCGCGTCCCAGGTCGTGGCGTTTGATTTTTTGTGCGTCCAGCTGCCGCTCCACCACGATTTGCGTGGCAATCCCGGCATGGTCAGTACCTGGCTGCCATAGTGTATTGTCTCCGCACATGCGGTGATAGCGGGTGAGCGCGTCCATAAGCGTATCCTGGAAGGCGTGTCCCATGTGCAAAGTGCCGGTCACATTGGGCGGCGGCAGCATGATGGCGTATGCGGGCTTGTCGCTCTCTAATGTTGCCTGGAAATTACCAGCGCTTTCCCATATGGGATACCAGCGCGCTTCGATTGCTTGCGGTTCAAAGCTTTTTGTAAGTTCCATGTCGATAGTGTTTGAATTAATACTGTCGTGTGCAGTGAGAAGGGGCGTGATTATAGCGGATGGAGATGGTGCGGGCGGGGAGGAAATATCTGCCTGAGTTAATTCGGGCAGATTTAATTTGGCCTGGTGCCAAGCCTCCTGCCATAGCGCATCAAACTGTGGTGCAAGTTTCGCGCGTAATAGCGTTTCCAGATGCGGCGCTATCTGTGTTGCGAGATGCTGGTATTGCGCTTCGGATAAGGTAGCGAATCCTTTGTTGTCTGCTATGAGTACCGAAGGTGCTTCAGTCACAACTTCAGCCACAACTTCGGTAGCTGCGTCAGTCACGACTTCAGTCAGGGTGGGAATATCCGGGGAATCAGGATCTACTACCTCTGTCAGTACAGGAAGGTTGCTTGATTTATTTAACTGATTGGGCGGATAGCGCATGGGTGTCTATAAAAATTTACAATAAATTTCTTGAGGGCTGCTGTGCGGCAGATGCGCTCAAGTCTGGATTTTTAGAGATGTCCTCATGTTTAATATTCGGTTTGCTTACTTAGGTCGAAGTGGCGTATTTCATAGCCGCGGTTTCGATAAAAGCTGAAGCGTTCACGGCCCAAGCGTGCATCTTCTGCATCCTGGCTGACGATTTCAAGTACGCGTTCGAAACGGCTGAAGAACGGCAAGCACACGGTGTGCAGGCTGATCAACACTTCATTGTGTGGAAAATTTTCGCCACGATGATCGACTACAACCGGCATCTCGGAGGCGACTGCTTCATCGTTGCGACAGTGAGGCATAAAGGCAGTAACGGGATACTGCCACAACAGCTTGTCCAGCACCTCACTGGTGGCTTCATCCGAGGTGTGCAGCAGCACATGCAGCCCGCTTTGCGTAGCCTTGTGGCTAAGGTGGCAAGCAGTGCGTAGTTTGTCGTCCACACCGGTGTAAAAATCTACCTTGGTCATTTAATGAATTTACGAACCCAATTAATTATCCACCTGGACACAGTTGATCAAATACTGTGCCAGTAGTGGTACGGGACGTCCGGTCGCACCTTTTTCTTTGCCTGATTTCCATGCGGTACCGGCAATATCCAGATGCGCCCAGCGATAGTCCTTGGTGAAGCGCGACAGGAAGCAGGCGGCGGTGATGCTGCCGCCTGCGCGGCCGCCGATATTCTGGATGTCGGCGAAGTTGCTATCCAGTTGTGGCTGATACTCCTCCCACAACGGCATGTGCCAGGCGCGGTCATAGGTTTGTTCGCCTGCGGCCAGCAGCTCCTGTGCCAAGGCATCCTGATTACTATACAGCCCGCTTGCAACATGGCCTAGTGCGATGACGCAGGCACCGGTAAGGGTGGCTATGTCAATTACCGTGGTTGGCTCAAACTTGGCGGAATAGGTCAGTGCATCGCACAGAATGAGACGGCCGTCCGCGTCGGTATTCAGAATTTCGATGGTCTGCCCGGACATGCTGGTGACGATGTCGCCCGGTTTGGTGGCGAAACCGCTGGGCATGTTTTCGCAGGTAGGAATAATGCCGACTACGTTTAGCTTGAGCCCAATTTCAGCAATGGCTTGCAGTGTACCTAGCACGCTGGCTGCACCGCACATGTCATATTTCATTTCGTCCATCTCGGCTGCCGGCTTGAGTGAAATACCGCCAGTGTCAAAAGTAACGCCTTTGCCGACCAGTACGATGGGTTTTTGTTTTTTATCGGCACCGCAATATTCCAGGGTAATCAGCTTGGCCGGTTCATCGCTGCCTCGGGTCACAGATAACAGCGAACCCATGCCAAGCTTCTGCATGTCCTTTTCTTCCAGCACGGTAACTTTGAGCGATTTGTGCGCCTTGGCCAAAGCAACTGCTTGTTGTGCCAGATAGCTGGGGGTGCATATATTAGCCGGCAGATTGCCCAAGTCCTTTGCCAGCTTCATGCCTTGCCCGATTGCTGCGGCCTGTGCGAGAGCAGCAACCTGCCTGGCGGTTGACTTGCCGGACATCAAGCCAAACTGGATTTTGCATAAAGTTTTTTTATTTTTTTCCGCCTTGCTTTTGAGTTGGTCAAAACGATAAGTGGTGTCGAATGCAGCAAGCACTGCCTGGCTGATGCACCAAGCGCTATCGTGGCCTGCCAAGGGCAATTCAGCCAGATAGAGCACTGCATCCTTGGCGCCGGTGGCAAATAGCGCGCGCATTGCGGCACGGATACTGTCGAGATATTGGCGTGCGGTAAAGTCATCACGTTTGCCCAGCCCGACTAGAAGTACCCGTTCGCTCGGAATGTTGGGCACGTTATGCAGCAATAGCGTAGTAGCGAGCTTGCCACTCATGTCGCCGCGCGCGATGATGCTGCTAAGCGTGTTGTTGGCGGCTTTGTCCAGTATTTGTGCTGCGTCCGATAGTTTGCCACCCTCAAATACACCCGCCACCACGCAACCGCTACGCTGTTTTTCCGGGCTGCCCACTTTTATGCTAAATTCCACTTGTATCTCCTCAATGATTCTTGTGTTACACCAAAATGTCGGATTATCCGCAAATTCCAAAGAAAAAGCCAAAGTCGTCGCGCTTTAAGTTATTGCGCGGCACTATTTTTCATCGTGAGCTATTGCGCGAGTCAGCCAGCATGGGGCTATTAGTATTTGCTATCTTGCTCGGAATTGTTGTATTTACTCAGTTGGTTCGCTTGTTGGGTCAATCCGTTAGCGGCTCTTTGGCGGTGGACGGCGTGCTGGCATTGTTGGGCTTTAGTGCTTTGAATTACATGCCAGCCCTGCTTTCTCTAAGCTTGTTTCTGTCGGTGTTGTTGACACTGACGCGCAGCTACCGTGACAACGAGATGGTGGTGTGGTTCAGCTCAGGCATTGGGCTAACGCGCTGGATACGTCCGGTGATGTGGTATGCGCTGCCGGTGGTGAGCCTGATCGCATTGTTAAGCCTGGTGTTGTCGCCTTGGGCAATGTCTCAAGTGGAAGAATTGAAGCGCAGGCTGGATAGCCGCGATGACGTAACCGCTGCATCGCCCGGAACATTCCGCGAATCCAAGCAGGCTGACCGTGTGTTCTTTATTGAAAACGTGGATGTGGGCCAAAATCGAGTGGGCAACATTTTTGTGCAATCGTTGCAGCACGGCAAGATTGGCACTATGGTGGCCAAGCAGGGTCTGCAGGAAACGGCACCTAACGGTGATCGTTTCCTGGTGTTGTTGAATGGTACGCGCTATGAGGGAGCACCTGGGCAGCTTGATTTCAAGATCGTCGAATTTGAGCGCTATGCGGTGCGTATCAAGGCGGTGGAGGCAAGGCAGCGACCTGTCCCGGTCGATTCATTACCTACACTACAGTTACTGCAAAACCTTAATAGCTGGAATATGTCCGAACTGGAGCGGCGGCTCGGTTTTCCGCTCAGTGCGCTAAGCTTGGCTCTGCTGGCAATCCCCTTGAGCTTCGTTAATCCCCGCGCCGGACGTTCGCTTAACCTCATCATGGCGCTGGTGATTTACATGCTCTATAACAATCTGATTAGCGTTACCAATACATTGGTTGGCCAGGGGAAAATGGGTCCAATCATTGGTTTTTGGGGTGTTCATGTGCTGATGTGGATGTTGATGGTATTACTTTTCTATCGCCGTCTGTCGGTGTTCTCCTGGCGGAGGTTGGCGCGATGAGGCTGCTGACCCGTTGTCTGGCGCGGGAGATATACGCCAGCATCGCGCTGGTATTAGCTGCCTTGCTGATGCTGTTTTCTTTTTTTGACCTGATACATGAGCTGAATGCATTGGGTAGCGGCAATTATCATCTGGGCTATGCGCTACTGTTCGTGTTGTTGACAGTGCCTGGCCGAATCTATGAATTGTTCCCAGTGGCAGTTCTGATCGGCGCAATTTTTGCGCTGACACAGATGGCTGCTAATTCAGAATTGACCGTCTACCGTTCTTCCGGCGTTTCACTGCGGCAAATGGTGATAGCGTTGTTAAAGATAGGCTTGCCACTCGTTCTATTGACTTATCTATGTGGTGAAATGATTGCGCCGTTCAGTGAACGCATGGCGCAGGAGATAAGGCTTAAAGCCCAGAATGCTGAAGTGTCGCTGAGAGAATTTCGCTCGGGCGTGTGGGCTAAAGATGAACGCAGCTTTGTAAACGTAAAAAACGTGCTTCCAGATACCACCCTATTGAATATCACCATTTATGAATTTGATGAGAGTTACCATCTGCGCGCCATAACTGCGGCAAAACGCGCTGCTTATGTGGAAAAAAATCGCTGGCAACTGGAAGGCGTGACGCAAACTCTCTTCAACAAACAAGGCACGACAGTAAACCATCAGCCAAGTATGGAATGGCACTCGGCGCTTAACGTGGGCATTCTGAGGGCTATACTGGTTGGGCCGGGACAGATGTCGATGTTGAATCTTTACCAATATATCCAGCACCTGCGCGACAACCATCAGAAGACCGTGTCTTATGAAATTGCCATGTGGAACAAGCTGGTATATCCATTCGCGGTGCTGGTGATGATGTTACTGGCCTTGCCATTTGCTGCTCATCAGCGGCGCGAGGGCGGAATTAGCGCGAAAATATTCCTGGGTATTATATTGGGACTAACTTTTCACTTTGTGGGCAAGCTATTTACCAGTTTGGGCGCACTCAATGAGTGGCAGCCCGTGCTGAGTGCTGTGGCAATGCCTCTATTTTTCCTGCTAATGGCGTCGTGGATGTTGTGGTTGACTGAGAGACGTTAAAACTGCTTTAAACTTTCCAGAATAGTTCATATAACCCGCATGAATAAACGCATAGCGGGTTTTTTGTTGCCTGAGTGTTCCCGATTATTCTCTCGTGATACTGAAAAAGATTCCAGTATTTCCGAATAGTCCTAATATTGAACAGCTAGAAATTGCAGGGTACTGCTTTATTTGTTTTTGTATAGTTGCCTAAGTTTGTTAATAAATTCCTTTTTTTCAAGTATCGGTATCTGTTGAACACGGTATCTATGCTTATCATGAAATAAATTAAGGTAATCAGAAAGTTCGTGGTCTCTTTTATTGTTAGAGTTAGTCCTGCTATTGTTAATAGACTCTGGATGATTCTTAATTAATTCGTCCGAATTAATTAAATCCGGGAAATAGCGGAACCCACATCCGAATTTATCACTTGTTAATACACGATATACAAATTCTACGTCCCAAAGGTGTTTGAAATTTGGATCATAGTATCCAATTTGCTCGAAAATGCTTGCATGATGATAGGTGAACTCATTGTTCATTTCCCGGTAAAAAGCTATTTTTGTATTTGTATACTCGACAACTTCACTTGGGGTTCTTTGATTTGGAATGCCAGTACCTTGCGCATTACTACAAAAGCAAAAATATTTGATACCAGTCTCTAAACTGGCATTAATGTATTGTTCAAAAATATCATTCCGTTTGATAAGCATGTCATCTTCAATAACGAATATATGCTCGATACCTTGCTCTTGTAAGAATTTGATACCGTCTATTCTGCTTTGTGCGGCACCTCGATTGGTGGCATGCTGTATCCAGTTGTTAGCATGACTATATTGGCCTTTATATTGATTGCCACCGTTAACAATTATTACTTTTCCTAGGCGATCAAAAGGAATGGTATCGTATAAATCTTTAAACCATTTTTCAGTGTTATACGTTGTAACAACGAGACCGATTTTATTTTTCATAGCATTAAATAATCTTTATGGGAACTATCTGTTGTGTATGCATTAACGATTTGTTAATTTTTGATATCCATTAAGTCGACAAATTCTTCAACGAGTATTCTTCGCTAATGTAACTTTACTTTAGAAGATCATTTTTTGTTATCAATTTTACGCTATTAAAAAATATCATACTCAACAGGAAAATGAGGTTCAAAGTTCAGGGAATAAAGGGGGAAATAAAGGGGGCGCTACCCTTTAAATATTGATAATTCTCGATGCATGCCAAGATTACCCAGAATAGTATTTGCTAATGTCCCACATCTCACCCTGTCGAATATCGTCCACAAGGACGACCAAGAAAGGCAGAAGATGGCAAATAAAAGGGTAGCGTCCCATTTTTTGGCGATCTCGGTTTGATTCGAACCAGCTTGTTTCAGCCCGTAAATCTGGCATCGTAGCTCGCCAACTAAATTCGCTTACAAAAGTTGCATTTCAGAGTTGAATCCGTCTATGCTTGCTACTGAAAAACGATGCATTACACTAAAATACGACTGAGTGCTTTACTTCGAAATTTAATCCACAATGTGAAGTTCGTAAACATGTCAAATGTTAACCCTCACAAACCTACCGGGTTACGACGGTTGGTAAATGCCCTGAGCTATTCCCTGTCTGGGCTACTACTTGCTTGGCAAGATGAGGCCGCTTTTCGCCAGGAAATTATTCTCGCCATCGTTCTTGTGCCGGTGGCTTTCATGGTGCCGGTGGGTTTGACCCAGCGGGTGCTGCTGGTGGCTAGCGTGATGCTGGTGCTGGTGGTGGAGATGATCAACTCGGCGATAGAAGCCACCGTTGATCGGATATCTCTGGATATTCATCCATTGGCCAAGAGGGCAAAAGACATGGGCAGCGCTGCTGTTTTGTTGGCTTTGACGAACGCCATTTTGACTTGGATCATGATTCTCTGGTCCATGGGGTAATGATAAATATGCTCAGACGATTAGTGTCTTTGATCATGCGCTTATTGCGCAAAGACAGTGCTCTGACGGAAGCCACGGTCAAACAGGCTCGTCTGGGAGTGCTTGGTTTACCTGCGGATGCTGCCCTCTGCGGTGCCGGCTTGGTAAGTGTTCTGCTGGTGCGGGACGAGGCGCTAGGTCAGCGTTGCGCACTCTTGTCAGCACGCAATTTCCGACAGGCAAGGCCGCTGGCCATACTCGCATCGGGAGAGTCCGGCCAGAAATTTATGGATCAGTTCGCCCTCAGCCTTGATAGCCCCGATGAATTCAGCCGCGAAGCACCTGTTTTTTTCCGCATCACTGATGATTGTGCCGAGACCATGGGGCGACTGGGCGTAAATCGCTTCTTTGATGAGGTTGATGCTTGTGGTGTGACAGAACATTTCGCTGTGCTTGTTCAGGAGGGTCAGGCGATCTTCGATTGGCAGAGCCACGATCTATTTACCAAACAGTGGCAAGCCTGGCAGGATTGGGCTGCAAGTCGTCAGGCCCCCATTCTCCTGATAATCAAGGATATTAATGGAGCTAATGGTTTTTTGCCATTGCTGCAATTTTTGCCGGAATTTGTGCCCAATCTTGCCGTGCTGGACGCGGATTACGGCGGTGGTTTGTTGACGGTTGAACGGTGGGCAGGGCAGGAAAAGGGTGTGCGTCGGCAATTCGGCCTGAAATTGTCCGCGCAGGATAAATCTCTGCATTCTGATGGTTCTGAAATAGATGCTAGAGGGCAGGTGGTTCTCGATGCGCCTGACCAGGGGCGAGTCATAGCGACAGCCGCTACCGTGGCCGGGGTAAAGGGAGTGCCCGCAGAATGGACAGTGGTGAATAATCTGTCTGATATGGAAGTGGCTTGTAATAATGCGGTGGCCGCTACCATTTTGTTGCATGTGGATGGTGATAAGGAGTTTGAAGCGCTATCGCGATTCGTTCATCGCATGCGCCTGTCCCATCCCCGTTGCCTAAAAATTATCGTGCGAGAGGTTGGCAATAAGCTTCGTTACAACAATGAGTTGATGCTCCTGCATTTAGGGATCAACTTGATGGTGTACAAGGGAATTCCGTTTTCTCGTTTATTGCAGGTTATAGATGACACGACTGCCCAGATATTCAGTCGCCCGGTTGAGAGTGATTATCTTCTTGCTGTGCAGGCCGCTGAGCCGAACCGGGTTGCCGGTTACCTGTCGCCATCCACCTTTTGTAACGAAGTTACGGCAATGCTTAAGCGTTCCGAGCGTATTAATCTGAGCCACAGCTTGGTGCGTCTTCCAATTCTTGCCCGGGTAGCACATCTGGATGCTCTACAAGCCTGCCGGGCACGAAGGTTTGGCGACATCTTTACTGCCGATCATAATAGTGTGTATTTGTTTTTGTTTGCTTGCCGGGAGCCGGATGTAGATTCGACGCTTGACCGGCTTTTTTCCGCGCTTGTGACTGAGCTATTTTCTTGCCATATCATTGAGCCGACAGTGGAGCTGATATGGGAAACCTTGGGTCGGCTGCGGCGAGACAATGAAAATTCGCCTATGCCCGATTATTCGGTGATGCTGAAAGTCGATTTGCCGATTTTGAATGATAAAGTCGAACGTCCGATCACAACAACTAACCTCCAGGAGGCGGGGGGGCAGATTTCCCCGCCTTCATTGACTGAAATCACTGAGCCCAGGTTGATAAGCCCCGAGATTAAGCACTGGGCCATGCGACCTTTTCCGCTGCCTCGGCATGCAACGACTGATATGCTTCCTACTTTGTCTGACCAAGTCCTCTGATAATGCTTGATAATTTTTTGTTATCCCTCCTTTGGGGCGTACTGTTAGCTGGTTTTGCCTATTATGTATTGAGGTACCGGTTGCTACGACGCCTGTTATTGCGTCGGCATTTGCGTTGCATAGTGCCCTATAAGCCCAGTCACGCCGAACGGGTGCCTGGCACAAGGGTCTAACTCATGTTCAAAATTGCCATTGTTTCAGCCGCAGGTGGGGTGGGTCGATCGACCCTGACGGCCAGCCTGGCCACTTTGCTTGCCCAGCGCGGAATTGCCGTCCTGGCTCTTGACTTCGATCCTCAGAACCTATTGTCCACTCTGCTCGGTAGTGATGAAGCTAGCCTGGGCGGACTGCTGCCCGACTTCCTGACAAGGAAAGAGTTTGGCATGAGTGCGCTTGTTAATTCAAACGATGTGGCTTGTTTGCCATTTGGTCGATCTAGTGAAGCTAGTCTTGTTACTTTTGAACAACACCTGCATACAGAACCCGAGTGGCTCAAGAAATGTATCGCTCAGATTAATTATCCGCCAGGGGCTTTCCTACTAATTGATACACCCCGCCTGCCTTCTCCCTATGCACGCGAGGCCATGGTTGCAGCTGATCTGGTGCTAGTTGTGTTGGCGCCTGATGCTCGTTCCCTGGCATTGCTGCCAGCGGTGAAAACTGCGCTGTCCCGGTGCGCTCCAGGGCATCAGCCCATCTATGTGATGAACGGTCTGGATAGTACCCGAGCACTGCAAAGCGATTTATTGGCACGATTCCGGTCGTCGTTACAGATGCGGCTATCTCCTTATCCCATTCATCGGGATGAAGCGATTCCACGTGCAGTCGCAAATCGGGCGAACTTACAGAACTTAAGCCCGGACTCCCTGGTTGCCCATGATTTGAACGGCTTGCTCAACTGGCTTCTTGCCGGGCCTGCAAGTAGTCTCAGCGGAAAGGCGCAAATTTGATGCGCCATTTTCTGCTCTGGACCGCTCGTCATTTGGGAGTGTCGTGGCCAGATCAACCTGGCCTGTGGCTGAAGCGACTGTTCTGGTTGCCAAAGGCTGATGAATTGGCTGCATCGGCTCAACTGGAGGTTGGGTCGTGCCCTGATCCGCTGCGCTGGCTGGCTGAGGAACTGGGAGTGGTTGACAGACGTAGCGTCTGGCAGTGGATGCTACGTTTTTTTAGTTACCCTCCTGGTCTAGCCGCACACACTGAAACATCTTTATGGCGCACTTTTCTTGCCTTGCCGGGTCACACTATTGGCCTGCTGTTTTCCTCTATGGTGTGGATTGTACTGGCAGGTGTTAGAGTCCTGCGCTGGCTTCGGCTGCGGCTATTCTCACTCCTGCCAGTAGTGGATCATGGAGCGGTCGGTCGCCGCATGGAGGGCTGGCTGGAGATACATTCTTTTCACAATTCCTGGCTACTCTGGTTGCTGGTTCTATGTTCAGTATTCTTTTCCTGGCTGGTGGTCACCACCCCCTTTACTTGGCGTGGGCAGTTTATATTTCTTGTCTGCTTGTGGGGAGCTGCGCTGTTCGTGCGGCGCATTCCCGGTAATCTGCCCTCTTTGATATTGATGATCCTTTCAGTGTTGGCTTCATTTCGCTACGGCTGGTGGCGATTGACCCAGACCATCCCGCTGGAATCCGGCTGGGAGACCTTTCTTGCCATCGGTTTGCTCCTTGCGGAGATATATACCTGGCTGGCACTTCTGCTCGGTTTTATTCAGAATGCCTGGCCCCTTAAACGGAACATCTTGAGCCTGCCAGCGGACACCGCCCTGTGGCCCAGTGTCGATGTATTCATTCCAACCTATAACGAGTCGATCAAGGTGGTGAAGCCTACGGTTCTTGCTGCCAAGCATATAGACTGGCCCAGCGACAAGTTGAATATTTATATTCTCGACGATGGGCGACGGGATGAGTTCCGTCGCTTTGCCAAGGAAGCTGGGGTAGGCTACATAGTTCGACCCGACAACACCCATGCCAAGGCGGGTAATCTGAACCATGCACTAAAATTGACCAGCGGCGAGTTCGTGGCCATTTTTGACTGTGACCACCTGCCTACCAGCTCCTTTCTGCAGTCGACTATGGGCTGGTTTTTCAAGGACAAGCGCTGCACCATCGTGCAGACACCCCATCACTTCTATTCCCCTGACACCTTCGAGCGCAACCTCGGTACTTTTCGCCGGATCCCCAACGAGGGGGCCTTGTTCTATGGCTTGATCCAGGACAGCAACGATTTTTGGAATGCTTCCTTTTTCTGTGGCTCTTGTGCGGTGTTGCGTCGGGGGCCAGTTGAAGAGATAGGAGGGTTTGCCGTTGAAACGGTGACCGAAGATGCCCATACCGCCCTGAAACTTCATCGGCAGGGCTACACTACCGCCTACATTAATATTCCCTTGGCAGCAGGACTGGCTACTGAAAGCCTCTGTAGCCACATCGGCCAGCGCATCCGCTGGGCACGAGGCATGGCGCAGATTTTTAGAATCGACAATCCATTCCTGGGTAAAGGGTTGAGCTTCTTCCAGCGCATCTGTTACGGCAACGCGATGCTGCATTTCTTTTATGGCATTCCGCGCCTTATCTTTCTGACCGCCCCCCTGACCTATCTTTATTTCGAAGTTCACATAATCAGCGCGGCATCCGCCATGCTCGCCCTTTACGTACTGCCGCACATACTGCAGGCCAATCTGGCCAATGGACACATCCAAGGGTTGCATCGTCACTCGTTCTGGGCCGAGGTATATGAGTCGGTTTTGGCTTGGTACATCATCTTGCCCACTACTGTCGCCATCTTCAATTCGGGAGCCGGGAAATTCAATGTCACGGCCAAAGGAGGCTTGGTCGAGCATTCCTTCTTCGACTGGGCCATTTCCAAACCGTATATCGTGCTAGCTATACTTAATTTGGCCGGGTTGACCATCGGCCTAGGGCGGCTTTTTTTCTGGAACACTTTTGAAATCGGAACAGTGCTACTCAACCTGATTTGGACAGCCTACAATGTTGTGATATTGGGTGCAGCTATTGGCGTCGCCACTGAAGCCAGGCAGGTGCGAATAGCACACCGAGTATCTTCCAACTTGCGGGTGGCCTTGCATTTTAGGGATGGGAGCACCAAGATGTGTCGCACCGAAGATTTTTCCATGACTGGCCTTGGCCTGATACTCGAGCGGGAATTAGAATTGCCGGTGCAAGAACAGGTTTGGGTTTCACTTTGGCATGGCGAGGTGGAATGCGCCTTTCCTGCGAGGGTAATTGCCAGTCATGGCAACAAGCTTGGAGTCCAGTTCGACAACCTGGACATAGCGCAGGAAGAAAAACTGATTCAGTGTACTTTTGCCCGGGCCGATGCCTGGAGCAGTTGGGCTCGTGAGCTAGAACCGGATCACCCGATGCAGAGGCTGAAAGAAATCGCCATCTTCGGATTCAAGGGTTACCGCAGTCTGTGGCATAACATGGGCAAGGTTTTGGCGAAGCAGCGTCAGCTAGCGCGGGTCGGCAATTCACTCACTACTGAACAACAGCATGTCCACCAACTGGAGCAAGAAAGCCGTCGACTTCGTATGGATGTTGATATTTTAAAAAACGGGACAGCCAAAAAACCTATCGTTGTGTCCGAAATTACTTGACCACTACAGGTTGGCTTGGGAGACGAGTGATTTGATGGTTTCAGGCAGTTTAAATTTCGGGAGTCGATAGCACTCATGGGTTACTGGAATATTTATTTTTTTGCCAAGCTGGGTCCTTTTTACAGCGGCTTTATTGGCTTTCACTGGCTATCTAACCTGGCCTTCGCCATTACACTTGCACTGCCCTTGGCGTCTACCCGATATCGCCTGGTACGCACGGTGCTGGCGATTCCAGTTGGGCTGGCCCTGCTTTATTATGACTCATGGCTGCCACCAATTTCGCGCGTCCTTTCTCAGAGGGGGGCTCTGACAGGGTTTAGCGGTGAGTACCTGTTAGAACTCCTGGGCCGCTTTGTAAATATCTGGGTGATTGTTGCTCTGGTGCTTTTGCTGGTGGTCTATCTGATGCTGCGTCGCCGTCTGCGATTTGCCACTCTGACTATTCTTGGCATCCTGAGCGTACCCCTTGCTAGCTTGCTGAGTGGCCATCTCGCCCCAAGTGTTTCTCCCCGCCCGGAGCTGGCGGATAAAAACGCTCCAGCTTCGCAGATTAACCAGATTAAGCAGGAGTTGGAGCCGACGGCCCAGCTGGAAGCTTTTTACGTCGCTGAACAGGGCAAGCGGGTGAGCTTTCCATCCATGGCAAATTCTGCCGCGCCCTTTGATGTGGTGTTTCTGCATGTCTGTTCCCTTTCATGGGACGACATGGATTATGTGGGCGATAGCAACTCGACCCTGTTAAGTCATTTTGACGTAGTGTTTCGTAGTTTCAATACGGCCGCCAGTTACAGCGGTCCTGGTACCTTACGCCTGTTTCACAGTAACTGCGGTCAACTGGTGCACCGTAAAATGTATGAAGCGGATGTAACCCAGTGCAATCTGTTCCACAATTTTGAGGCTGCCGGCTTCGAAGTACATGGCCTGCTCAACCATGACGGACACTACGAACAGTTCGCAAGTCTGGTACAAGGGTCATCTGGTCTTGGGGTAAAACTGGATGACAATCGCTACGCGCCTGAAGCAATGCGCAGTTTTGACGACACTCCTGTTTACGAGGATTTCCCGTTACTCACGGAGTGGTGGAAGCGCCATGAGCCGACTGGCCGGCCGCGAGCCTTGTACTACAACACGACTACCTTGCATGATGGAAACCGTGTTCCTGGAGTCAAGTCGCGTTCTAGTCTGGAAACTTTCAAGCCGCGCCTAGGTAAATTAATGTCGGATTTTGATCGCTTCATCACCTTTCTTGAGGAAAGAGGGCGGCCGGTGGTAGTCATTCTGATGCCAGAACACGGTGCTGCTTTGCGGGGAGACAAGGTGCAGATCTCCGGTATGCGTGAAATCCCCAATCCAAAGATTACCCTGGTTCCTGCCGCCATCAAGTTGGTAGGCTTCAAGGGTAAGTCCGGGGAAGCTCCACACCAACCTTTGCAGGTGGACAAGCCGGTTAGTTACTTTGCGATTAGCACACTTTTGGCGGACTTTATTGCGGATAGCCCCTTTGCCGGGACTGGTGGCAAGCCCTTGGCGGAGCGGGTACAAAACCTGCCGGGTACACCTTTTGTGAGCGAAAACGAGGATGTTGTCGTAATTGGACGTGAGAAGGGGTACTTGATGCGCTCGGAGGGCACCTGGGTCGATTATCAGCCTTGACCGTGATCAGAAACGGGAATAAGGCTTGACCGCTACCGGCGGGAAGCGCACTGGTTCTGAATGAGCCTGGAACTGGTAGCGCAGGTAAATAAAAGTCAAGTTTGGTGTAAAGAAAGCTGTGCGATCCCTGCTATGGTGTCCACCGATGGCTAGGTGAGGCGTAAGTTGATATTCGGTTGCCAGCCGCAGGGAATAGCCTTTTCCGCCGCCGGGCCCCCCAGTGTAGAACCCAGGGTCGACGCCATTGCCAATACTGACAGCAGCGTTTTGCAGAACGCTGTCTGTAGGGTAAAAAGCCATACGCTTCTCATTGGTCCAGGAGTAAGAGGCTGAACCTCGCAGTAAATAGGAAAGTTTCCCGTTACGGCCTGCCCACTCCACCGGCAGGTTCAGCGAAGTGTAGTTTTGCGGGCTGAAATAACCGCCATGACCAAAAGTGTAGAAAGATTCGTTTTCCTTGTAGCGCCAGTGGGCCAATGTCAGTCCAAGATTGACCCACATTTGTTCCCGGTGCAGCACATCCTTGTCCACGCCGGTGCGCAGGGCGAGACGATTGTTATCGAGTACGTTCTTGCCCCGTAATACGCCATATTCGGCGCTGGCGAAGGTATTGAGCTGATCAAAAGTGTGGGAGATTCGACCGCTAACCCCGGTATAGACCACCCCACCCCAGATTGCACCTGAAGCCGGATCACGCGCGCCGGCATAGGAAAGCAGGCTGTTGGTTTGCGCTCGACGGAAGATCTCAAGGGCATAGTCCAACTTGTCTGTTTCCCAGCTTTTGCGGATGCCACCGACCATATTCTGGACCGGAAAACCCATACCGACCATGCCCATATCCCAGCGCAAATCATCACCCTCATAACCTGCGCCTACCGAGGTGCCCTCTACCTTTTGCGCAAATGGAGGCGGGAGTGGCGGGGGGGATATTCCTAACTGGTCTTTCACTCCCCACTTGCCAAAGAGAGGTGCGTCGCCTGCAGCGAGATCGCCAGCATCGACAGTGACCCGATCCACATGGACGAAACCATGTCCGTCATAGCCCACCGGCCACCACCCGACTATTGGAGTCTCGGTTCCGCGATAGGTGGATGTGCCACTTGAGGAATTCCTGTCGAGCTTTTCGAACCCAATTTCAATGCGGGGATCTCGCCTGGCTTCAATACGGGCAATTTCCTCTTCTGCTCTGCTGGGGCGGCGAATTGAAGCTGCTTTCTCCAGCTCTGGTGTAGAAGAGATGAGGGGGATGTCGGTGCCCAGATTGGTGACGCCCTCGGTCATGAGCAGGCCATGCAAGTTGGATTCCGCTACAGATTTTGGTTTGTCAGCGGCACCTGCACTCTTGCCTGCATCGGGCAAGCCCAGGGAGTTGCCAAGTTGTAGTGCCAGGCCGGTCGGTGGGTGCTCATAATCAAGATCGAGGAGAGGCACTGAGTCAGTGGCCGTTGCAGCAGTCGTTGTCGCGCCCGGAGCGCGCCCCTCCAGAGCCAGCGCTTGGCGGAAATAGGCCAGGGCAGCATGGTACTTTCGGTCACTGCGTTCGATACGGCCTGCCTGAATCAGAATATCTGGATTACCGGGGTTGCTGGCGAGAAGTTTTGCAACTATCTTTCTAGCTCGATCCATATTTCCAAGGCGAGTTTCCAGCCGGGTAATGGACAATCTGGTATCCACATCATTCTTACGCACACGCGGCAGCAGCTGATCGATCGTCTCCTGGGCAGCCTGCTTTGCCCCTGTTTTGGCGTAAGCCTGTGCCAGGCTGAGACGTGTCTCCACGTCGTCCGGATGTTTTTCCAGTATCGTCAGCAAGATCGGCAGGGCGGCTTTCGCGTCGTTAGCCTCTTGCAGCAGGCGAGCCTGGGCTTGCAGGGTCGAAATCTCGCCTGCTCGCCCTGAAACCGGTGTCCGGGAGGCAAGGGTACGAGCCTGAGCTGTTTCGCCACGCAGCAGCAGATGCTCGATTTTTCGGGCAGCAAGGTCAGTTTCGATTACCAGAATGGCTTCCCGTTGCTCGTCATTCCAGTCGGGACGTTGCTGTAGTTCAGGCAGGAAAGCGCTTAGCGTGTCATCCTGTTTGGCCCGATTGAGTAACGAGGCGTAATAGAGCTGGGTGCTGGCCGGTGTGGTTATCGCGCCTGTCACATGCTTCTTCATCAGAGCGATGCCACGTGCCGGTTGGTCGAGGCTAAACCAGCCTTCCGACACTTGCTCGATCGAACTCAGCTTGTCCGCAGCACGTTGTTCGGCAGGGAGCAGCATCCGGACTGCTGCGTCGCTCTTGCCGCCAGCTTGGAGCTTTAAGGCGTGACGGATACGCAACTTGATCCAGGTGCGCATTTCCAGTTCGTTCATGGCGCTGGAACGCGCTGACGGGGGGATGCGAGCCAAGCGCTGGAGCGATTCTTCTTCACGGTCTTGGGCAGTCAGCACCATGGCATAGGCATAGTTCATGCCGGAGTCGTCCGGAGCCAGCGCAGCACCCTCTGCCATTACACGGCGACCGAGGGTCTGCAGTCCCAGACTTTCATACAGAATTGCCAGATCATGGCGAATCCAGGCATCAAGAGGGGCGAGGAGTACAGCGGTCTCCAATGCCAGCAGGGCATGACTTGGACGGCGAGCGCTAACGAATGTTTTGGCTTCATCCCGCAGCAGGCTGGCTTGGTTTTCGTTGAATCGGTTTGCTTCCTTGGGGTTTTTCTGACGGAATTCGGCGATCAATGCCTGTGCTTCATCGCGCCGTTCGCTTCGGGAAAGAAGTACAAGTAGGCCGCGCATAGCCGAAGTATTGCCCACATCCCGTTTGAGTGCATTACGATAGATGGCTTCTGCACCAGCCAGATTCTGGCCTCGGGCGAGGATGTCACCCAACAGGGCGAGCCCATCGGCATTGTTCGGTTCGATATTCAATGCTTGCCGTACAAACTGTTGCGCTTCAGCCAACTTTCCAGCTTCGAGTAAGGTATCGGCCTGTTTCATTTGACTCCAGAAACTTGCAGTGCGGATCAGGCTCCGCCATTGATTGCTCGGTTCAACCTTGGCTGCACGCTGAAACCAGCTCTTGGCCTCGTCGTGATGCCCTTGGCGCAAGCGAAGCAAGCCGATGCTACCCAGCACTTTTGGGTCTTTTGGGCGTTTTGATAGCGACTTCTGTAGCTCACGCTCGGCATCTTCCAGCTGCCCATGTTCCAGAAAAGCGATCCCAGTTTGGCGGGCACGCACAGCAGGGTCTTTGGCGATGCGCAACGCTTCTTCATGCAATTGCTGTAGTTTCGCCAGATATTCGATGGCCTTCTGGTCACTCGGAAATTCCTTCAGAAAACGGCGGATCCAGGGTAAGGTTGCAGGTGTTGCCGCGAGACTGTTTAGGGTAGCCCACCAGCTTTCGCGCAGTTTTTGCCGGTTAACGTCGGGCGCTGCGGCCAAGGCTTCATACCCTAGCAGAGCCCCTTGTTTGCTGCCCTGATTGCTCTGCAGCTTAAGCCAGGCAAGACGGTAACGAGCTTCTCCTGTTTCCCGGTAAAGCTTGTCAAGAGCCGATTTTGCCGCTTGCAGATCTTTGGCAGTGTTACTCACGAGTTGGTAATACTCGAGTCCGAGTTCACCTGGTGGGGGGCCTTCCGGAAATAACCGGCGCATGATTTTGGCAGCTTCCGTGGTGTTGCCAGCTCTAGCCATCAGGCGCGCGCTTGCCAGAGCCTGCTTTTCAGTGGTGTTAATCCGATACAGGCTGCGCAGGGCATGAGTGTTGGAGTGTTGAGGGTAACGCTGTTCCAGGCGACGCAAATATTCACCGGCAAGTTTTATATTTCCTGTGCGCAGTTCAATGCTGCCCAGCGTAAACAGCACGTCCGGATTGGGGTCGATTACCAGTAATTTTTCCAGTATGACGCGTGCCAGATCCGGGCGATCCTTGGCTTCCCATATGCGGGCGCTGCGTAGCAGGTCGGCACTGGCGTTATTGTCTGGACTGGCAAGGGCTGAAGCACTCAACAACCCGGCCAAAGTCAGCGCGAAGGTAAGCGGGATGAGGCGGAGCTGCATGATTTTTGCCAAGAGGGCAGCAGGGTGCCATTTTTCGTGAAGTGGTAGCGCCCTTCCATCCAGCCATGGGCAAAGAGGGAAAGCACCTGTTCATAGTAAGCATCCGGACGCGGTGGGCGAGCCATCAAACGATCGCGTTGTCCCTGCAGGGTGGCGCTGTCTCCTCGGGCGGCCAGGAAGGGTAGTAGTGCTGCGGAAAATCCTGATGGCCCTGGGCCATTGGCTTCACCCGTGATTATATTGACAGTCTCTGGCGGGTAGCCATGGCGTGCGATAAAGCTGGCCATGGGGGCAAAAGCAGCAAGAAGTCGTGGTTGGGCAGGGGCGTCGGGCGCAAGCATGCCAGCCCACAGATAAACCCGGATGGCGTTATAGCCACCTGCGCCTTTTTCTGCTCCGGCACTGTCAATTCTGAATCCCTTGCTGTCCTCATAGACCGTCCAGTCAGGCGAGAATCCCTGTGGGGCGGATTCCAGGAGGATCCTCTGGGAGGATTCCGAGATCCGCTGCCAAGTGGGATCAGGACTCCGGCTGCTTAACCAGTCCATTAGCTGCATGGGCAGGTAGCTGGGATTAAGACGCCAAGTATTCTTCCCCGTCTGGAAGCCGCGCGGTGCAGGTAGCAGGGTGGGGCCTAAACCCGGAAGGTCTGCGGTTTCTTCGCGCAAAATGCGGCTGGCCAGCAGCGATGAAAGCGCAACGAAACGGCGCTCACCCCAGAGCCGGCCAGCTTCACCCAAAGCATAGACTATCCACAGATCAGCATCTGATGCCGAATTGTTGTCCAGCACCCCCCAGCTGCCATCGTCTCTGCGACCCCATAGCCAAGCTGGCAGATGGCTGGTCAGATCGCCTTTTGCCAGGTTTTTTTCGGTCCATTCCAGGATTTTGTCAAAGGTTTTGCGATCGTTGGCTACCAAGGCGAAAAATAGTGCATAGGCCTGTCCTTCTGATACGGTCTGTTTACGGGGGGTACTGCCATCCACTACCCGTCCACCCTCGTTGAGGAGCCCCGACTTGAAGCTTTGCCAAGCAGGCCAGTCTGTCTGGCAAGTAGGTTCAACTGTTACTGCTTGAGCAGCCCCCAAACAGAAGTAGAGCGCAGCGAGAATTTGACATCCCCGGCACAGAAAAATGCTTGCCTTGTGTCTGGCGCCCACCAATAAATATTCCATTTAGGTGCTTATTTCTTGGGCTGGCCGAGTCGTCTGGCAGCCAGATTACGCAGGGCGCCAAAGGCAAGCAGAGCAACAAAAATGCCGATTGCAATGCCGATAGCAGTCAGGAATAGAGGGTGATGATGCAGGTGAAACCAGATCCATCGCCACCAAGGTAATTCGCCTACGTAATACACATCATTAACGCGAAAACTTTCGATATTTTCACCACGTATTAAAGCGACGTCACCGCGGATGTATTGAACCTTCCCGCCATCACTCAGTGCTTCAAGAGCTGAGGTTAATGCTGCGGGGGTAGTGGAAGTCATAGCTACGACACTACGTGACGGGCTGAGCGGTGATTCAAAGCCGATGATGGCGGCTAAGGGTCCGGAGCCGAGAAGGATGGTACCTGCTCCGGTTTTGACTGTTTTGTTTTCACTCAGTCCGAACCAGTCGTAAGCCATATTCATGGCTTTGCCCAAAGGCGTAAAGGTGCGGCTCCCTTCTTCCAGTAGGGCTGGAATGGATTTGCCCCAGCTGGCGAGAAGATCCTTGTTGGCACCGCTGGCAATCACCAGCAGATCTGAATTTTTTGCATCTTGTACTGATTTGGTCTGTATGAGCTTGAAGTGTAGGGCGGCAACGCCGGTGGAACGGCCCATGTGGCCAAGTAAAGCGAACATGGCTTCCATGTCAAAGGCATTGGGTTGATCGGGGATGACGATCGCGGTCTCAGCGAGATCGGCGTACTTGGTGAACGGGAATCCACTATTAGCGAAAAATGCCAGGTTTGGCATCGCTGCGTAGTGGTAGAAGTGGCTCAGATCCAAGGTTGAATCCGGGTCGATTGCAGCGCGCATGTTTCCTTGTGGTGAAGATTTACAACGACCGTTGTCACTTGACGGAATGGAAAATGAAAGCTGTAGTTGGTTATTGCTGCCCAAGTGGAAAGCGGGGATAACCACTCCGCGTTGCTCCCGCAAGGAACCATCATCCAGAATCGGCAGTATCAAGCGGTTTTTTTCTCGGGTTCCTGTGCTGGGCAACAGGGGTATGGCCTCGATAAATTGATCGTTTATGTCGACTCTCAGGCTGGCATCACCTTGTTCTGCTGGTGGTGTGTAACGGTATTTGAGGTCAAGCGGTACTCCCTTAACTTCCCAGGTAAATAGATCGGCTGGCAAGCGGGCGTTGATGAGGATGGGTTCGAGGGTCGGGCCCTGTCCCTGACTCTGGCGCTGTAGGTCGGCGGGGTTGTTGACGAGTTGTCCCAATGGTATGGGTCGGCCTGACTGCAGCCAGTTGGGCGCATCGTAAGCGACTCTGCGCGCTGGATATTCCAGTGTCTTGACGGTAGTTGAAGTGCCAGTCATGGCAGCCTTACCCAGAGCCAAGGCATCGGCGGCCAGTTGCAGGTCGGCAGAATTACGGCCAAGGATGAGGAGTAACTTGCCTGTTGGATTCTCCGGGTGTTGCATCAGGGAGATGGTTGGTGCGTCCACGTTGGGATATTTAGCAAGAAATTCAGGTCGTTCGTCATTGGTCGCGAAAACCACGCCATAGCGTTCTGGCAGACGATTCAGATAGGTTGGAAAGCGGGTGCCGCGATAGCTCGCCAACGCACCAAACCAAGAGGCGAGACCGCCCGCGGCCCGCAGTGAATCCAGAGATGGCTTGGCGGCAAATACGAAAGGCAGGTTAAGCAAGCGATTGTCTCGTTGATCGAAGAAGGGCGCTGGTAACAGAGCAAGATCGTTGCGTAATGCTATTGGTTGTAAATTTAATTCCAGCTTGCTCATGTTGCTAATGCTGGCCCACAAGCTGGAGTGGAGAGGAAATTCGCAATCATTAGTGTAATGGCCGATCAACTGCAAGTGCAGTTTGTTATAGTCAATGAAGAAACGGGGGTCTAAATCAAGATCAAGTTTTTGTGGGCCAGCCAAGCTTTCCTTGGTCACTGGCAAGGTGACCAACACTTCATCGTTCAGGTATATCTTGAGGTGAGAGAGAGTTGGCAACAGTGCGGGGGATAGCGTGTAGGTTAGGTGCAGCCTAGCCTTGGTGACGACCTCGTCCAGCCTTACGCCTAAAGAAAGATAGGCGTTACCATTCACGCCTCTCAATTCGATTGGGCGGGAGGCACCAATGTCCTTCATCGTTATCACTGACTGGCGGCTGGGAATTGTTACGGCTTCTGTCTTTGTGCCGACCTCTGTCTTTTGCACGAGAAGATGTGCATTTGTTTGTGCGGCCAACGAAAGAGACGCAAAGCTTAAATAAAGTGCTGCGAACAGTACGAAGGATTTGTTGAGGTCGGTAATCATAGAATTTTAATTTTTTTAATTTTCGGTTTTGTCTGACATCAATTGGCAGGGGGGTTCAATTTTATTCTTTGACCATTGAATCTCTTGCAAAAGTCGCGACGTTTTTTTAAACGAGCCTAAACAGTGCTGCAACAGCGTTGCCGCTGCCTGCGGGGTCAAGCTGGCCTAAAACCATCCAAACGTCCGTTTGACACGATTGGATGTATTTGCAATTTTTCCGAGTTTTGTGGAAGTTTAAAAAGTACATATCCCACATTCTAGCCATGTAAAATTGCTACATTTTTAAGTGTTTATCATCAAAAACAGTTTTGCAGTAGGCACTACTGTAGATACATTTTATCGTTGACGGATTTTTAGACTAGTTTGCTTTGTCAGATAAAACAATTCTGGCACGTCCAATCGCCAAGAATCAAATGCTTCGATGATGTGACGCATAATAAAAGCAACACTAAAGTTGGTCGGTGCGATACCGAGTATAACCCGTTCATATCCATAAACACCCGAATTTTCAGGACGACCCGCTGAATGTCTTTCTCTACCCAGTCTAATGCTTCAACATGACGATCCAGCCACTCGGAAATGGCCTTAATTTCTATCAGATTGCGTGTTCTGCAAGTGTCTCGTTATACTGACTTGGTGCGTGCGTTTCGCGCGCATTGTGGATGCCAAAATTGTTTGGTGTTTTGTTTGCAATCAAATGCTTTACCGAAATAATACACATTTATATTGGGCTTTTCAATCGATATAGCCTGCTTTTATTAAGCCAATTAAAATTGTTACGTTTCTGGATGAGAACGAGTCAAGAAAATGCAGAGAGGATGTGAAGAGTTAATGAAGTTTTTAGAATCTGATTGACATAAAATCTCATTTGAATAAAAGTGCCGCACGAAGGTAGTATTGCGAGCACAAATAATTAAATATTTTTTGGATCAATTGAACTAAATAATGGGAATTTTAAGCACAATTCTTTTGACTCCGGCGATTGGTGCTTTGGTATTGGCGCTTCTCCCCGGCCGGAATCCAGGTTTAGCTCGCGGCATTGGCAAGCTGTTTACCAGCATCGTCTTTTTACTCACCTGCTACCTGCTCTTCAGTTATGACTCGCATGATGCAGGCATGCAGTTCAATGAATATTTCTCGATCAATCCCAAAATCGGTAGTTCTTATGCACTAGGTGTTGACGGTTTATCCGTGCCGCTGGTCGTCCTGGCATCACTGCTCACTTTACTCGCGTTACTAGCTTCTGCCGGGATTACCAAAAATGTCAAAGGCTACAACATTGGCATATTATTGTCCGAATTTGGCATGCTGGGTGTTTTTCTGGCTCAGGACTGGTCTCTTTTCTACATCTTCTGGGAAATCACCTTAATCCCGATATTTTTTCTGATAGATCGTTGGGGTGGCAAACGGCGACAAACAGCAAGTCTTAATTTTGTACTGTATACCATGACCGGTTCGGTATTTATGCTGGTCAGTTTGATCGCAGTATTTCAGTATGTGCCAGAACAGGTCTCCTTGATGAGCGCGATGACCCATGTATCAGAAAATATGCCAAAAAACCAGCAAGTATGGGCATTTATCGGTTTTTTAATTGGCTTCGGCGTCAAGATGCCGATTTTCCCACTGCACGGTTGGTTACCGCTGGCGCACGTCGAGGCGCCTAGTCCAGTTAGTATCTTGTTGTCTGGAATTTTGATAAAAATGGGTGCTTACGGTCTGTTGCGGGTAGTGGTCATGCTGCCAACAGCTGCTCATACATTGCAGCCGCTGCTGGTTTTTCTGGCACTGTTCGGCATAATTTACGGGGGGTTATTGGCTTGGCGGCAGAGCGATCTTAAGGCCATGGTTGCCTATTCTTCAATTAGTCACATGGGCATTGTTTTGTTAGGTATTTCCACATTAAATGAGGCAGGACTCACAGGCGCCGTTTTGCAGATGAGTGCCCACGGCTTGATTGCCGGCGGGATGTTTATGGTAGTGGGTATGCTGTATGAGCGCACCCATACCCGTAACATCCAGGATTACAGCTCACTGGCTCAAGTGATGCCTCGTTTCGCGTTTTTTACCACCATAATACTGCTGGCGGCGATGGGAATTCCGGGGTCGATCGGAGCGGTGGCAGAGCTGCATGCGATGGTCGGTGGATTTCAGCAGTGGGGTGGTTTGATGGTGTTTTTTAGTATGGGGATTCTCATCAGTACCGCTTATGCGATTCGTACCATCGGCCTGCTATTCACCGGCCCAGTCAAGCCACAGATGAAGCAGATCGAAGATTTAAGACCGCCGGAGTTATTAGCACTTAGCGTTCTGGTTGGCGCAATTGTGTTATTTGGTTTGTTGCCTGCATCGTTGGTCGAGCTGTCAGCGGCGACCATATCGCAAATGAACGGCCTGATCAGGCTACGAATTCTGGAGGGTTAGCGATGCATGAAACACATTTAAAATCCGGCGATCAAGCAAGTAATTTACGCGAGCAAATTGCGGCGGCAATACACCATCTGGATCATGTTTTGCCCGGGCAAGCACCCCTTCATGATTTCGTACACCACAATACCCTGCATGGTTTTCAGTACCTTCCATTTGAAAAAGCTTTAGCGGCGGGCGAAGCGTTAACCGGTATTCACGGTTATCTTCCCGAAGCACGGAGCCGTAATTGCTATCAACAAGGCCGCATTGATGACAGCGATATTTTCGCGGCACTCGCGCATGATCCGCAATTGCAGGCACAGCAAATCGTCTGCCAGGCAAAGGATAGAACCATCCGGCGCAAAGATATCTATCGCATCGCCTTGTTATTTGACCTGCAACCGTTAACTGTTAGCCAGTTTAATTGGCAGGTAGAAGAATTGAATGTATTGGATACCGTGCAAGAGGATGTTCCTGATCAAATCCTTAACCAATTGCTGGCTGGCAGCAGTGTTTCGGACAATGTCGTCCGGCAACTGTGGGAAGCCATCCTGTCAAAGCTTGAAATGGAAGACGCGGGGCTGCACCCCGAGAATTTGCTGGATTTGTCACTGGAGCAAGCTGAAGAATGGCTTGAGCACGTTCGCGATGGGAACATGTCATCGATGCATGAGCGAATGCAACAGCAGGCAAGCGAAGCACTGGATAATTTGCTGGGTCAACTGGGCGATGGCATTACTTTGCGCGGTTTTATCCTGGCAATGAGCGGGATTGATATTCTTGACTCCGTCCGCCCTCAACTGATCCGTATTTGTGCTTCCTGCATGGACGAAGGCATAGCGGCATGGCAAGCGCCTGAGCGCAGCCGCTTGGGGCTTTATGCCTCGTGGCGAGCAACCGCCCGATATGATGCCAATCCGTATCTGGACGAGTTACCCAATTGGCAAGCGATGATGGCTGAACTGCCGGTGGATGCGGTGGATACAATTATTTTGCAACTAACCCGGCTCGAGATTCCGCAAGAAAAATGGGAAGGATATCTGCAGCGACTGGCACTTGAACTTCCTGGGTGGTCAGGTTTTATCAATTGGCGCGAGCATAATCCTAAATATCATGCTCCGAATGATGCCAAACCTAAGCTTGCCGATTATCTGGCAATACGGTTAACGCTGGATCGACTCTGGTTAAATCAAGTTTGCCGTGAGAGCTGGCTGATCGAAGCCAAGCTGAGTAGCTTGCAGGCCTACTTCAAAAGAAACCTCTCGGAATTCATGGTGCGCAGTCAGCTGTATCAAGCCCATTTACCGGAATATCTGACCCAACGGGCAGAGTCGCTGATCAGGCTTGCGGGCTCGGAACGGCATGAGCGTGCGGATTGGCAGCAGCTTGCTTACCTGATTCAAACCTGGCAATCCAGCCCGCTCGCTGAACAGCAAGGGGCCACTCATACAATTTATAGCAGCGGCTGGCGATTATTTCGTTTATGCCAGCACTTGGGGCTAGATGCGTCATATGCCCAAGAATTTCAACAGCAGGATCTGTTGCAGATGCTGACATTATTGGATCAATTTACCTTGGCGGAGCGCGGCAAAGTTTGGCTGTACGCATATGAGCGTCATTATGCTGACAGTATTTTCCAGGCGATACGCGCTAACCACAAGCAGGGACGCTGGGATAAACGCGATAAGCGTCCCGATGCACAGATAATGTTCTGCATGGATGAACGTGAAGAAAGTGTTCGTCGCCATTTGGAAGAATTAAATCCTGCTATTGAAACGCTTGGTGCTGCGGGGTTTTTTGGTGTCCCGATGAACTATAAGGGCCTGGATGACCATGAAGTAACGCCCCTGTGTCCCCTCGGAGTCATTCCGACCAATGAAGTTAACGAAATACCCAAAGAGGGTAGTGCGGAACAATTGGCTGCGCATAACAAAGGACGGGGCTTATACGGACGGCTTGTCTATCTGCTGCATCAAAATATCCGCCGTAACCTGTTGCTGTCGCACGCGGCTATTGATCTGTTGGCACCATTCACGCTGCTTGGCCTGCTCGGTAAAGCACTCGTGCCTAAACAACAGCAAGCCTTAATGGATCGTTTACGCCAAGCACTTATACCAAAAGTGGCGACTAAACTTCAGTTTACTTCCGAGGATGTCGTTGTGGCGGCAACGCCGGATCACCCTAGTCTGGGTTTTACCGATCAACAGCAGGCTGACCGGGTTGCGGGGCTTCTACGCACTACCGGCCTGACTTATGGGTTTGCTCCCATTGTTTGTTTGATGGCGCATGGCTCTACCAGCCAAAATAATCCTCATGAAGCCGCCCATGATTGTGGCGCTTGCGGCGGGAAAAGAGGTGGACCCAATGCCCGTGTTTCTGCGGCAATGGCTAATCGCCCTGAAATACGCCAACTATTGGCGGAACGAGGCATTCTTATTCCCGAAGATTGCCGATTCGTCGGCGCTCAGCATGATACTGCCAGCGATAATATTATTTGGTACGATTTGGAGGACATGCCGGCAAATCTGTTGGACGCTTTTGATAACTTCAAGTCTTGTGTCCTCAAGTCTCGTGAGCTTTCGGCTCAGGAACGTTGCCGACGTTTCGTCTCGGCCAATAATCCTTCATCGCCGTCGGCTGCGTTGCAGCATGTGGCACAACGCGCCCAGGATTTGAGCCAGGTTCGTCCTGAATATGGCCATGCTACCAATGCTGCCGCAGTTATTGGTCGGCGTGCGGTTACTCAGGGCATCTTCCTCGATCGTCGCATGTTTTTAATTTCCTACGATGCGACTCAGGATCCGGACGGAAAAATTATCGAAAATATCTTGCTGGTCGCAGGACCGGTAGGGGCAGGAATTAGCCTGGAATATTATTTCTCCACTATTGATAACGAACGCTTCGGTTGCGGAACAAAAGTACCGCACAACGTGACAGGGATGTTCGGCGTCATGGAAGGTGCGTCCAGCGATTTGCGTACAGGCCTGCCTCGACAAATGGTCGAAATCCACGAGCCGATGCGCCTGCAGATTATAGTCGAAGCAAAAACCGAAATTCTGGGGCAAATCTATGCCCGTCAAGAAGGCTTGCGCGAATTGATTGCAGGCGGCTGGGTGCATTTGACCGCGATAGATCCAGATAGCGGCGACATATCTATCTTTGAGCGCGGGATTGGGTTTGTTCCCTGGCAGACCGAAATCAGGGATTTACCCGTATGTAAAAAATCAACAGACTATTTCCAGAATCAGAGCCGGCCGTTACCTCCTGCCTTGATAAGACAACCCCAACTGGTGGAAGCTTGAAAAGTGGATAATTTAGTCGCTTTAATTCCATTGTTTCCCCTGGTCGCCGCAGCCGTTATCGGCATCGGCCATTTATTGGGTCTGCTTGATGGCGAAGCCAGTGAAAAGACGACAGCGGCTATCGCCAGTTGGGCTATTAAACTGTCGTGCCTGCTGGCTTTGATCCTGCTCGGTGCAGATTTGCTGGGGAAAAATACTGGTTTATTTGCTCTCGGCCAATGGCTCGCAAGCGGCACGTTGAACATTCAGGTAAAGTTTATTACTACTGGTTTCAGCGTGAAATTGGCAGCCCTATTCTGCATTCTGTTATTCATCGTTATTCGGTTTTCAATAAATTACATGCACAAGGAAGCTGGTTTTCACCGCTTCTTCTTTATCTTGAGCCTGTTTGCTGCAGCAATGATGGTGCTAGTGTTATCAGATAATGCCGTGGGCACTTTTATTGGTTGGGAGATTGCCGGATTCTCCTCGTATTTATTGATAGCTTATGCTTATGACCGTCCGGTTGCGGCCGCGAATGCGACGCGTGTATTTGTCGCTAACCGCATTGGCGATGCCAGTTTTTTACTGGGTATTGGATTTAGTCTTGCGTGGACTCACAGCCTCGATTGGTCGCAGATTAATACCTTGTCAGCACAGCTATCTCCCAGACAGGCCAGTGTTATTGCATTCTGTTTTGCTATAGCAGCATTTGCAAAATCAGCGCAGCTACCTTTTTCCCCCTGGCTGGCAAGGGCAGCGGAAGGGCCTACGCCATCGAGCGCAGGATTTTACGGTGCGGTAATGGTGCATTCAGGCGTCTATCTTATGCTTTTATTGCAGCCCATTCTTGAGCGGGCGCCGCTCATAATGATTTTGGTTGCAATCGTAGGTTTGTTAACGGCCGTGTATGGTTTCTTCGTCGGACTCACCCAGACCGATGTCAAGAGTTCACTGTTTTTTTCGACGACAAGTCAATTAGGGTTGATGTTCCTTGAATGTGGACTTGGTTTTTGGCAACTGGCAAGCTGGCATCTTTGTGCCCACGCGATAGTTCGCGGTTATCTGGTACTAACTGCCCCGTCGTTAATGCACTATATACGGGGCAATCCAATCAAGCCTTTCCCCTCAAAAATTGCAAATTTACGCTGGGCTTATATTGCATCCCTGCAGCGTCTTTGGATGGATCAGATTGCTGACAGAATTTTGGTAAGACCGATATGCAGGTTGGCTCGTGACCTGGCTTATTTCGATGATCATGTTGTTGATCGTGCCATGGGGATTCCAATCCCTGCATTGCATACGATATCTTCACTGGCACAACTGGAAAAACAGAAAATTGACGGGAAGCTGAAAAGTCAAGATGACGACTTTGCCCGAGGTAGCGGTTTGATCGGTAATTTTGCCCACCGGGTTGCTTCTGCTCTGTACTGGTTTGAGGATCGCTTGGTGATACGCGGGATTGGCAAAGATATGATCAATTACGGTCGCCGACTTGGTCATGCTACCAACAAAGTAGAGCAGTTGCTGCTGCAACCCGGCTATCTCGCATTGTTTGTAGCGCTTATATTGCTGGTTGCACTGTGAGACGCTGATGATTACCAACATTTCTTTCTGGTCGGAGTCGGTAGCTTTCCCGTTACTGACTACGCTGACTTTCGTGCCGCTTGTGGCCATGTCAGTCATTCTGTTTTCACGTTCTACCGCTGTTGCTCTAGGTCTCGGTTTTGCTGGCACGCTGCTCAATTTATTTCTAAGTTTCTATTTGCTGTCCGTGTTTGATCCAGACAAAGTTGGAATTCAACTGGCCGAGCAGGAACATTTCTTTGGTTTTACGAATTACAGTGTCGGTGTTGATGGCCTGAGTGTTCTGTTTATTCCGCTCACAGCAATTCTGGTGCTGCTGATTCTGGTTTATAAATTAATTACCCGACAAGACACTGATTGGAAATTCATAGCCTGCCTGCTTGGCTATGAAGCCATCCTGATTGGCGCCTTCTCTGCGTTAAATGTAATGCAATTCTGGTTTTGGACTTTGCTGGAATTATTGCCGGTTATTTTATTGACACACTATGCTGGAACCGGACAAAAAAAACGCTGGGCGATCACTTGTCTAGTGCGGTACTGGGGCTGGGGTCTGTTAATGACTTTAACTGGCTTTCTGCTGCTGAGCTTTGGCTTGGTTGGCTCAGATGCCATCCCGAGTTTCGACTGGTCGACGCTGAAGCAAAACAAGGCGCTGTTACAAAACGGAACATTGATTTTTATTTTGCTTTTTTGTGGCTTTGCGATTCGTATGCCCCTGTTTCCATTTCATGGCTGGTTACCAGTTTTGGCAGAACAAGGCTCAGTCGCCAGTGCCACCGTTTTCCTGGTAGGCCTGAAACTGGGTATTTACGCCACCATCCGTTTTATCTTGCCACTGGTTACGGAGGTTGCTGAACACTGGGCTGGGTTTGTGGTGGTGCTGAGTCTAATCGGAATATTTTATGGCGCATTGTTGGCATTGATGCAGATTAACATTCGCCGCTTGCTGGCCTTTGCTGTCATCAGCCATACCGGGATGCTGGTAATAGGTATTTTCTGTTTTAACCCGCATGGATTGAATGGCAGCATATTCCTGTCTCTGGTATATGGTCTGGCATCGGCGGGTATGCTGTTAAGCATCGGTCTGATTTATAAGCGAACGCGCACGGCTTTCACTCCACGCTTGGGCGGTCTTTTTGACAGCAACATCAGTGTCGCACTGCTTTTTTTTATGGCAGCGCTGAGCACTATGGTCATGCCCGGCACACCAGGATTTGACGCGGCACATCTCTTGATTGAAGGCGCTATCAAGGAATATGGCTGGTTGACTGCGATCTCTATTCTGGTTGGCAACGTTCTGGCCGCCGCTTTTCTGCTGATAGCCTTTCAACATATATTTCTGACTAAAGCCAAACGCGTCATACAGCAACCCAGCAATAATCCTTATGCGGCCAAGATCGAACCCGTCATAGCCGTAACGATTTGCTCGTTGCTAATAGGCATCGGCTTTAACACCCAACCTTGGTTACATTTTATTGAAAAAGTTCCGAACGCTATAACTGAGCACTACCACAAACATGAAGAGAAACATGCTAGTAGTCCACCGCCTACACTCATCGATGGCAGGCCGATAGGGAACGGTAAACATGATTAATGAAACTTTTCCCATATTAAGCCTCACTATTCTGCTGCCTGTATTAGGCGCCATTGCAATTGGGGTCACTCACAACGTTAATCTGGCCAAAAAAATTGCGATATCAATTGCCGGGCTTGAATTGATCGCAACGCTGGTTGTGGTATGGCTGTTTGATGCTGCCGCCAAGGGTAATAGTTTTCAACTTGTCGAACAGCATGCCTGGATACCGAGTCTGAATATTGAATTTTTGATCGGGATAGATGGTATTTCAATCTTGTTTTTACCAATGTCAGCACTGTTGACATTGGTTGCCATTATCGCCTCGTGGAATTCGGTGCAAAATTTAACCCGCTTTCATTTTGCGCTGTTGCTGGCGCTGGAAGGCGGCACGATGGGCGTGTTTGTCGCGATGGATCTGATGTTGTTCTTTTTGTTCTGGGAATTGATATTGCCGCCGATTTTCTTTTTGATCGGTTTGTGGGGCGCAGGCCCCCAGCGGCGCGGCGCGGCGATGAAATATATGCTGTATATGTTATTCAGCGGAGTGCTATTACTGTTTGCCTTCGTCATGCTGGCGATGAATCATGCTACCCAGATGGGTGGCAGTATTCCACAGAGCTTATCCTTCAGTTTCCCGGTATTGTTGAATACAGCCATACCGGATAATATCCAAGCTATTGTTTTTTTGTTATTAATTGTTGGGTTTTCGGTGAAGATACCGTTGGTGCCATTCCATACTTGGCTGCCAACTACCGCCGTTGAGGCGCCGACACAACTGACAGCATTACTCGTCGGTCTGAAATTGGGTGCGTTTGGCTTACTGCGCTTTGCTATGCCGCTAACCCCCAATGCATCGGTTAAGTATGCATGGGTGCTGAGTATCGTAGGTGCCATTACTTTGATTTACGCCGCGATGATTGCCCTACAACAGACCAACTTACGCCGTTTGCTGGCGTACGCTAGCATTAGCCATGTGGGATTGGTGATGATCGGCATTGCGACTCTCAATATACAAGGCGTTCAAGGGGCGATTTTTCAATTGCTCAATTTTTCCCTGATTGCAAGCTGTCTGATGTTGATTGCAGGTTTTATCCAGCATCGCATTGGCAGCACTGAGGTTACTCACCTTGGCGGTCTGGCGAAAGTGATGCCCAGACTGACCGCTTTTTTCTTTTTATTTGCCGCTGCTAGTATCGGCATGCCTGGAACCAGTGGCTTTGCAGCAGAACTGTTGTTGATTATCAGCGCGATAAATACGCATCCTGGCTTGGGTGCTGCTGCATTATTGGGGGCGATTCTTGGCGCGGCTTATACGCTGTCCTTTATCCGCCGTGCTTTTTTTGGACCAGTTGTACATACTCACTTAAATCAAGTACAGGATCTGCGTTCTCGCGAATTCGGGCTGTTATGCGTACCGGCATTATTGGTGTTGATTTGGGGATTCTTTCCCGATCTGGTTCTGGATATCAATAAGTTGGCTGTAGAGTCTTGGCTGAATCGGCTAGTCCATTAATTGAAACCATTTCTTGCCACTTAATGTCGGTGCCAACAGATTCATGATCATGTTGACTAAGGGTATCTGTATCGATTACTGTCTAGGCTGGTGATTTATATTTATTTAAGGATGAAGAAAATGAACCCACAAAAAATAGTAATTGCCATGCCAACCGAAGATGAGTTTATGTCAAGTATTTCAAGGTGGGGGCATGAGAATATTTGGACCAAAAGGGAAGTTTATTTTGTTCATATTGTCAGGAAAGATGTTTACGCTAGTGAGAGTGGAGTTCACGAAGTCCCTGACAAGGCCACGCAAGAAAAAATTAAACAAAATATGCTTGATTTTATTAAAAATAAAGCAAGTGAGATGATGCCTTCGTCGGCATTCAAAAAAGCTCATTTTGAAGTTTTATTTGCGCAATCTCCAGCAGATCGACTGGCTGAGTATGCTAAAGAAATTAATGCGGGAATGGTCGTGGTAGCAACAAGAAACAAGAAAGGGTTTGCTGGGATGTTTCTTAGTTCCTTTGCCGACCGTATTTTAAAATTATCACCCTGTGATGTTTTAATTTTAAGGCCAAATTAAAGATTTATATACTATGAGATAGTATTGACCATTTTTAACTGGATATCCTTTCAGGTACAAAGAGATATCTGCTCATAATATGCATATTTTTATTTTGAGCCGTTGCTAACCTAGCGTAACAATTATATTATTTCTTGACCCAAAATTTTGGAGGCAGATAAATGAACCTTAACTCGGGGCGGCACTATTTACGCTATTTAAAAGATGATTTACCTGCCGGTGTTGTGGTATTTCTAGTTGCTCTGCCGTTATGTCTTGGTGTCGCTCTGGCATCTGGAGTACCTCTGTTCTCTGGGCTGATAGCAGGAATGGTCGGTGGTCTGGTTGTCGCTTGGTTAAGCGGTTCACAACTTAGTGTCTCAGGCCCAGCGGCTGGTTTAACGGTGATTGTTTATAATGCTATTGAAACATTAGGTAGTTTTCAGGGATTTTTGGTTGCTGTTGTAATAGCGGGCATTATGCAATTAGTAGCTGGTTTTCTTAAAGCGGGGGTCGTCGGAGCTTTTTTCCCTTCAGCGGTCATTAAAGGGATGTTGGCTGCCATTGGCTTGATTTTAATTATTAAACAGATCCCTCATGCGACTGGTTATAGTGTAACTTTTGGAGGTCCTGAAGCCTATAGAGAAGAAGATG
>CAIRGS010000072.1 GCA_903878125.1 uncultured Nitrosomonadales bacterium
GTTATGGGGATGTCTTCGCCTGTTTTTGGATTGCGCCCAGGCCGTTGGGGCTTATCGCGTAGCTGAAAATTGCCAAAACCGGATAGCTTGACACTTTCACCATGTTCAAGTTGAGCACGAATTTCTTCAAAATAAGACTCAACCATATCCTTGGCTTCACGCTTATTCAAGCCAACTTTTTCAAACAGTAAATCCGCGAGCTCTGCTTTAGTCAATGTCATTGATCACCCCTTATATACGCAACTGCGCACCCTGCCGTTGCAAAACTGCGGCCAAGCACGCGATACTTAGTTCAATTTCACTATCAATTAATGTTTTTTCAGTATCTTGCAATAACACACGGAAAGCAAGGCTTTTTTTTCCGTCTTCCACCCCTTTACCACGATACAGATCAAACAGCGCGATTTCTACCACATACGAGGTATTGCTGCCTAGCATGGCATCCAATAAAGATTGGGCTGTTACACTTTCATCCACGACTACGGCAAGATCGCGACGCACCCGCGGAAACTTGGAAATCTCGCCGACGTGCGGTACATCGGCTGATATCAAGGCATCCAGCTCAACCTCAAACCACACTACTGTCTGCGGAATTCCATACTGCTGCAACCACTTCGGATGCAACTCTCCTATCCAACCCACCACTTGCCCATGCAGCAAGACTTGTGCCGAGCGTCCAGGGTGGGAGGCAGGGTGCGGTGCCCCCAAAAAACTTAATAGTGCTGTAGCAAACAGCGCTTCTATATCTGCCTTTACATCATAAAAATCCACGTTACGCGCCGCCTCACCCCATTGTTCCGGCAGCGCCGTGCCATAGGCCAATCCGGTCACGCGTTCGTGCTGTACATAACTGCCCGCCTCGGCGGCAAAACACCCCCCCATTTCGAACAGGCGAACACGCGGCTCCTTGCGTGCGAGGTTTGATCGCAAAACAGAGAGCAGCCCACCGAGCAAACTGCTGCGCATCACGCTCATCTGGCTAGCAATTGGATTCTTCAATGCGACCTGTGCGGTATTGCCGCACAGGTCGCGCTCCCACTCCGCGTCCACGAAGGCGTAGGTAACTGCTTCCTGGTAGTCGCGCAGCACCAGCGCCTGGCGCAGCTTCCCCAAAGGGCGCTGCGCCTCGGCTAGCGGCAACATGGTCATGCGCGCTTGCGGCGGCACAGCTTGTATTCGCTCGTAACCATGTACGCGTGCGATTTCCTCAATTAGATCTTCTTCAATGGCGATATCGAAACGGTAGCTGGGCGGCGTGACACTGAATTCGTCGCCTTTTTGCTGAACAACCATGCCCAAGCGCAGCAGCATCTGCGAGATATCCTGCGCTTCCAGTGACACGCCCAACACGCGCTCTATCCGTGGCAGACGTAATTTCACCGGATTGCGCGCGGGCAACTCACCCAGCACCTCACTCACCACACCAGCTTGTCCACCGCAGATATCGAGGATCAATTGCGTGGCCCTGTCTAATGCTTCCTTGGTAGCTGCAAAATCTACACCTCGCTCGAAACGAAAAGAAGAGTCGGAGCCGAAACCCAAACGGCGCGACTTGCCGACAATTACGCCAGGTGCGAAGAACGCGCTCTCCAGAAAGATATCCGTGGTCGCGTCGTCCACCGCGCTGTCCGCCCCGCCCATCACACCTGCCAATGCGATCGGCTGCATATCATTGGCGATCACCAGCATGTCTTCTTGCAGGTTCACAACTTGCTCGTTCAGCAGCTTCAGGCTTTCACCCGCACGTGCGAAACGCACTTCGATGTCGCCGTTCAATTTATTCAGGTCAAAAGCATGTAACGGCTGACCCAACTCAAGCAATACGTAGTTGGTCACGTCCACCAGCGCACTGATGCTGCGCAAACCGCAACGCTCCAAACGCTGCACCATCCATGCTGGCGTGGCTGACTTCGCGTTTACTCCGGCAATCACGCGCCCCGCATAGCGTGGGCACGCAGCCGATGCAGCCACGCGGATATTGCAGCTACGGTCGCAGCCTTGTTTGAACTCTGCTTGGGGCAAGGCTTGTAACGGCGAGCCTGTCAAGGCAGAAACTTCGCGCGCTATGCCATACAGCGACAGACAATCGCTGCGGTTTGGCGTCAACTTGAGCGTGATCTGATGATCGTCAAGATCAAGGTGCTCGCGTATGCTCTGCCCGACCACTGCATCAACAGCTAACTCCATAAGACCCTGGCTCTCTTCCGCCAAGCCGAGCTCCTTTTCCGAGCACATCATGCCAAACGATGCGACGCCGCGCACCTTTGCCTGCTTGATCTCGATGCCCGGCAGTTTCGCTCCGACCAGCGCGCAAGGGGCTTTCATGCCGACACTGACGTTCTGCGCACCGCACACGATACTAAGTGGCTCGGCTTGACCTATATCCACGGTCAACACGTTCAGGCGGTCGGCATCAACATGCTTGTCCTTGGTCAACACCTGTGCGACGACGACCTTGTCGAAAGCTGGCGCAACCGCAGCCATCGCCTCCACTTCCAACCCAGCCATTGTCAACAGGTGTGCCAGCTCATCGCTGGAGAGCGATGGGTTGACGAATGAGCGCAGCCAGGATTCGGAAAATTGCATAGTTAATTAAACTGTTTGAGGAATTGCAGGTCATTTTCGAAGAACAGCCTGAGGTCATTCACGCCGTAGCGCAGCATAGCCAGGCGCTCCACGCCCATACCGAAAGCAAAGCCGATGTATTTCTCACTGTCGATACCGACGTGCTTCAGTACGTTCGGATGCACCATACCGCAGCCGCCGATCTCCAACCAGCCGCCTTTCCAACTCATGTCCATTTCAGCCGAGGGTTCGGTGAACGGGAAGAACGAGGGGCGGAAACGCACTTGCATGTCCGATGTCTCAAAATAGTTCTGCAAGAAATCGGCAATCACACCCTTGAGGTCGGCAAAGCTCACGCGCTCGCCTACCCACAACCCTTCAACCTGATGAAACATCGGCGAATGGGTGGCATCGGAATCCACACGATAGACGCGTCCCGGCGCAATGATGCGTATATCCGGCATGGTCAGCTGGTGTTTATGTTTCTCCACATGCGCCTGCATGTAGCGGATCTGGATCGGTGAGGTATGTGTGCGCAACACGTGCTGCTCGTCGATGTAGAAAGTGTCGTGCATGGCTCGCGCCGGATGATCTTCCGGGATATTCAGCGCGGTAAAATTGTAAAAATCGCTTTCGATTTCCGGGCCTTCCGCCACGGCATAACCGATTGAATGGAACAGCGTCTCGATGCGCTCCAGTGTGCGCGTAACCGGATGCAACCCACCACAACCTATCCCTCTGCCCGGCAGGGTTACATCCAGCGCCTCCGCCTTAAGTTTAAGTTGTAACTGGCTATACTGTAGAGCCTCGCGTCTTTGCTGCAAGGCACTCTCGATGCTCTGCTTAACCTGATTAATCCGCACCCCTGCTGCTGGACGCTCTTCGGCGGACAGTTTGCCGAGACCTTTCAACAACACAGTCAAACAGCCTTCTTTACCCAGATAGCGCGCCTTGACTTGCTCCAATTCCGCTGCCTGTTCAATCGCGGCAAACTGTTTCAGTGCTTCGTCGAGAATTTTCTCAAGTTCTTGCATGACTGTTATTTATTAAGTATCTCCTCTGACAAGGGAGATAAAGAGGTTAGCGACGTAATCGGGCCGAGATCGCAAATCGCCCTAAAATCGCCCGGAAAAGTTAATTACTAATCAAGCATATAAATTGAGCGACTTTATAAAAAACAAAAAAGAGGCGCCGAACGCCTCTTTAATGTGGTTTAGCTTGCGCTTAAACGCCGAGGCTGGCTTTGGCCTGTCCGACAATCTGTATGAAGGCAAGCTTATCAAATACGGCAATATCTGCCAACACCTTGCGGTCAATGCTAATCGCGGCTTTCTTGAGGCCGTTCATGAACACGCTGTAGCTCAATCCTTGCTCACGTGCCGCTGCATTGATACGTGCAATCCACAATGTGCGGAATTGGCGTTTGCGTTGTCGACGGTCACGGTAGGCGTATTGGCCAGCCTTCATCACTGCTTCTTTGGCAATACGATAGACGTTTTTACGGCGACCACGATAACCCTTGGCCAGATCTAAAACTTTCTTATGGCGCGCTCGCGCCGTTACACCACGTTTAACTCTTGGCATGTTCTACTCCTTATGCGTAGGGCATCATGGCGCGTATAGACGCCGTGTTGCTTGCGTGAACTTCGGTAGTACCACGCAATTGACGCTTGCTCTTGGTAGTCTTTTTGGTCAGGATGTGACGTTTGAATGCTTGTGCGCGCTTGATGCTGCCGCCTGCACGCACTTTGAAGCGCTTTGCAGCACCACTTTTTGTTTTCATTTTAGGCATAACTACTCCTTTATTTGATGACATCAGGAGGCTCCTGGTAGGAACACTTTAAAACCTGGAATCACTTATCCGGGACTGTTTACTGCTAATCTGCTCTGACCAGTCCCTTAACCCGAGCAGTATTAAAAAGTCACCCCGGCGTTGCCGGAGATTTACTTCAGAAATTATTTTTTCTTCGGCGCCAGTACCATCACCATCTGACGACCTTCCATTTTAGGATACTGCTCTACGGTACCGTGCTCTCCGAGATCAACCATAACCCGTTCCATCATTTGCATGCCAATATTCTGATGTGCAATCTCACGTCCACGGAAACGTAACGTGATTTTGGTTTTGTCACCTTCCCCCAGGAATCGAATCAGGTTACGCAATTTGATATTGTAATCGCCGTCATCCGTACCTGGCCTGAACTTGACTTCCTTTATCTGAATCTGCTTTTGTTTAAGCTTAGCCTCGTGCTGCTTCTTGCTCTCAGCATACTTGAACTTGCCAATATCCATGATGCGGCAAACTGGCGGTTCCGCCATCGGCGCAACTTCCACCAGATCCAAATCAGCCTCTTCAGCCAAACGTAAAGCTTCCGCGATTGCCACAACACCAAGTGGCTCCCCTTCTACACCAACAAGCCGCACCTGAGGTGCTGTTATTTGCTCGTTGAGGCGTTGTTCTTTATCCTGAGCTATTGCAGTTTCTCCATTAAAAAATTAAACCGTGCTACCCGCTTGCAGTTCCGATTGCAGATGTTGTAATAACACCGCCATCGACATCTGCCCAAGGTCCTCACCTTTTCGGGTACGCACGGCAACTAAATCAGCAGCCATTTCCTTATCACCAATTACCAGTATATAAGGCAATTTTTGCAAGCTATACTCTCGTATTTTATAGGTAATTTTCTCATTGCGCAAATCCAAGTGCACACGAAACCCGGCTGCTCGCAAAGTTTCCGCCACTTGAGTAGTATAACCATCTTGTGCCTGCGAGATATTCACCACCGCCATCTGCACTGGCGACAACCACAGTGGAAAAGCGCCAGCGTGGTGTTCGATAAGAATCCCCATAAAACGCTCTAACGAACCAAGAATGGCGCGGTGCAGCATCACCGGCGCTTTGCGCGTGTTGTCCTCATCCACATATTCCGCGCCCAAACGTACCGGCAGATTAAAATCCAACTGAATGGTGCCGCATTGCCACACACGTCCCAACGTGTCTTTCAGAGAGAACTCTATTTTCGGCCCATAGAATGCCCCCTCACCGGGCTGCAATTCATATTCCAGATCATTCTGACGTAATGCCGCAGCCAATGCCGCCTCTGCCTTATCCCAAGTTTCGTCGGAACCAACACGTTTCTCTGGACGAGTAGAAAGTTTTACCAAAACATCATTAAAACCAAAATCTGCGTACACTTTTTGCAACATCACGATGAAATCCGCTACTTCACCTTCGACCTGACGTTCGGTACAGAAAATATGTGCATCATCCTGGGTAAAGCCGCGCACACGCATCAAGCCATGCAGAGAACCAGACGGCTCGTTACGATGACACGACCCAAATTCTGCCAATCGCAGGGGCAACTCGCGATAACTGCGCAGACCGTAATTGAAAATCTGTACGTGTCCCGGACAATTCATCGGCTTCACCGCAAAATCCCGCGCCTCTGAATGGGTAGTGAACATATTGTCGTGATAATTTTCCCAATGACCGGATTTCTCCCACAGCGTGCGATCCATCATGGTGGGCGTACGAACTTCCTGATAACCATACTCGCGGAATTTGCTGCGCATGTAGCTTTCAACTACCTGCCAGATGGCCCAACCATTCGGGTGCCAAAACACCATGCCGGGCGCATCGTCCTGCATGTGGAACAAATTGAGCTGCTTGGCGAGTTTTCGATGATCACGTTTTTCCGCCTCTTCCAAGCGATGTAGATATGCATCAAGATCTTCCTTCTTGGCCCAGGCTGTGCCATAAATACGCTGCAACATGGCGTTGCGCTGATCGCCGCGCCAGTATGCGCCAGCCACACTCATCAACTTGAACGCCTTGAGCTTGCCCGTGGACGGGACATGCGGACCACGGCACAAATCTGTGAAATCACCCTCGGTATAAAGTGACACGCCCTGCTCGGCGGGAATGGATTCGATAATTTCCGCCTTGTAATGCTCACCAATACTTTTGAAATAGGCCACCGCTTCGTCGCGCGGCAACTCTTTGCGCGTTACCGGAATATCGCGCTTGGCTAATTCCGACATGCGTTTTTCAAGCGCCGTCAAATCATCTGGCGTAAACGGACGTGCATAAGAGAAGTCATAGTAGAACCCGTTTTCAATCACCGGGCCAATAGTCACTTGCGCCTCGGGAAACAACTCCTTGACCGCGTAGGCCAGCAGATGTGCAGTGGAATGGCGAATAACCTCCAACCCCTCCCCATCCTTATCAGTGATGATGGACAAAGCTGCATCAGCGACAATAAGGTGTGATGTATCAACCAGATGCCCATCAACCTTACCGGCCAGCGCCGCACGCGCCAAGCCCGCGCCTATACTCTGCGCAACTTCGGCGACGGTAACGGGCTGCGCGAAACTGCGTTGCGAGCCATCTGGCAATGTAATACAAGGCATAAAATATCTCTTAATTAAAATAAAATTGATGTACTCGCACACTCAAACAAACAGCATAAAACGTCAAAGTGCGGCAGAGCCGAACTTATTATATTTACATATTTGGCAAGGATGTAAATAATTTTATTTATTTGGTCATATGGCAAGAGGCTGCCTGGCTTTTAAAAGGAGCGAACATGGCTTGATCAAGCAACTCACCAAAATTGGCAAAAATCGATGCAGTGTAGCGAAAGGCAACCGATGCTCACGGTGTTACCACTATTGCTAATAGATTTCACGCATACAGGCCAAACGGAGTTTCGGATACTCGAAAACCCGTCGGAAGCGGCAGGCCGCAGATACAGCATGATTTCAATAGTGGATCGCATAAGAATCCAGCGATTTCAAATTTCAAGTTTGCAACAAAATCTGTAACCATAGAGACACTTATGTCATTCATGAATTCAGCCGAATAGTGTTATTGTGATTCTCTTGCTTTCCGTCACCTCCGAAGTGCCGAGAATAATCTGTACCCAGCCCGTTTAATCACATCACTGCCACATCGTCGAAACTGGCAATGAGCCTTACCGATTCAAACACAGCAGTGCGGTAGCTAAGGAACGCATCAAGTCGAGGGGAAAAAGCAATCTCGGTCCGAACAAAGGAAACGATGAGCAGCTCTATAAGACTGAAGCCGATAACCATTACA
>CAIRGS010000073.1 GCA_903878125.1 uncultured Nitrosomonadales bacterium
AGTTCGATGGCGTCTTCGAAGGGCGGTGACGAGTTGGCGAGAACTTCATTGATCACGATATTGTTGTTGCGATAGTTTGGGTTTTGAGGCGATGCGGATTCTGGCATGGAAACGATGGATGCGGTGCCGTCGGGCAGGCGGCCCTGGGAAACATCAAAAATTTGAGTACCGAAGGTGATGCGATCAATGGTGCTGGTGCCATTGCTTTGGGTTAAGACGATGCTGTCTCCCAGGGCTCTGAGTTGGAATTTCATGTAGATGCCGCCGGTCGTGGCGTCATTGGCTATGAATTTTTGGAAGCCTTTACCAGCGATGAATGAAAGGGGAGGAAGCTGATTGAGCTTCGGAGTGGTGGGAGTGTCGCTGAGCCACATGCCCGCGATTGAGACGGGGTTGGCATCGGTGTTGTGAATTTCAAACCAATCGTCTCCGTAAGCCGGATTCGCCAGATACTCATTGATCTTGATCTTCGAGATGGGGCCGAGTGTTTGGAAAACGTTGGCAATGCCGATGGTCGGTTCGTTTGCCTGGAAAGTGCCGCTACCATTTGGAATGCGTCCGATCGATAGGTCAGGGGCTTGTGGGCCAAAGGTGACGGAATCGATTGTGGTGGGGCCATTTAGGAGGAGCAGTCTGTCACCGTCGCTATTCAAACCGAAGCCGGTATGCAGGCCAGGAGCGGTGAAGGCGCTGTCCGCATACACAATGAGATAACCGCCCGCTGAGATGATGGTGGTGCCGGTGAACGTGTATTTGTTCGGCACGAGTGGATCATCGGTGAGCGAGTAACCATTGATGTCCACCGCTGATGCCCCGGTGTTATAAAGCTCGATCACATCAGGGTAATCCTCGCCATTAGGCTGCGTGTTGCGATTAAACGCCAGCACTTCGTTGATGACGATATTGGCCTGGGCCACCGCTGTGAATGCGAGGAAGGTAAGTATGTAGCGGAGCATAGACGAGCGGAGATGAGTGAATGCGAAGAATGAATGACAAAATGAAGCGAGGTAATGAGGCCGTTCGACATACGCCAGAAACAGACGGTCTTTGCGTATCGCTTGATCATCAAAGACAGCATTGAAGAAAAAATCCGCCAATTGCAAAAGAAGAAGGGCGACATCGCCAATGACATTCTGGGTGAAGAGAACTTTGCACAGGCGCTGACGCTGAATGATTTTAATTTTCTTCTGGGCGGCAATTAAGCTGGAGCGAATAGCCTTTCAGGAAACCATTCATTCAGGGAATGATCGTCAATCTCAGTACGCGTTCGACTCGAATACCGAGTGCTCTTTCCAAAGTCATGAGAGCTTCCTGATAGGTCGAAAGAGCCGAAAGTCGGCTGATCTCCATCTGCTGCGAAAGGTCTTTAAACTCGTGTTGGAGGCGCCTGCTTTTGAAGAGGTCTTCAACCCCAGTGACAGCCATCTCAGCGTCATCCATAGATTTTTTCATGTCAGATTGAATCGCTTTTAGATCTTTGTCGTGATTTCCGATCTGAGTTTCAGATTCAGCCAGCAGCTTGATGGCTTGCTTGATTTCGTTGCAGATGATTTGCTGCTGTAGTGCGATCTTGATTTCCAGAGATTGACTGGTAGCTTCATGAACTTGGTGCTGCTTGTTAAAGCCTATCCAGTCCCAGAGAGGGATGGAGACGCCGACTCGGGCAAACCATTCTTCTTGATTACTATTGCTGCGGAGCGGATTGTCGATCTGTGTGTAGCCTAGATCGATGAACGTAGCTGCGGGGATGCGTTTGGCTTTAACCTCGGAAAGTTGAGCGCGTGCCACCGTTAAGCGTGCTTGATCGCTGAGGACATCATTTCGATAAAGCATGCCGATGCTGGTTAGGTATTCGAGATCTAGCAGAGCAGGGTCCTGGATACGGCGGGACTGGATCGATGAGTCGATCCTACTTGAATCATCGAGTCCGCAATAGACGGCTAACTCTTTGCGCAAGGTCGATGTGGAGCTTTCGAGAACGCGGATGTCTGAAAGTGTCTGGTAAACCTTGGCGCGTGCGGCGGCGAGATCGAGACCGATACTCGGCACTTTTCTTTCTTCAAGCCAGTCGCGATATGCCTCATAGCCTGCTTTGCGATTTTTTTGAAGGTCGAGTTTGGTATGAAGAATAGCCAGTTCAGCAAATGAACGGCGCACTTGCCGCACGAGTTCATCTTCACCCGCATAGTATTCGGCTTCTGCTAGACTGACTTCAGCGGCGGCCCGTTGAATCTTGGCTTTACGCTCCCAAGGGTGCGGAAGGGCAAAGCGGAATAGGACGCCTTTACTGATCGCGTTGTCTTCTGCATAGCTCAGACGAAGTTCAGGATTGACGAGGTCATGCGCTGCTCGTTTTAGGGCAATGGCAGTGTTTGCGGCTCCACGTAACTTTTCTAGGTCAGGACGTTTAGCGATAGCCATGAGCGCCAGTTCATGTTCTCCCAATGGACCTTTTTTTGGAAGTCTGGCTGCGACGGCTTGAGCCGAAGGTATAGGCGTCCCCTGTTCTGCGCGGACATCCTTATTTGGTGCTATACCTAGCGGCTCTGTGGCTAGTGCAAAGTCTTGGAGAAGCAAAAATAGGGCAAGTCGAAGGAGCATGACCACAATTAGAGAGCTGGTTTTTTGTCTGGATTGGGTCGGATGACTAGGCTGACCAATTCTCCGGGTCTGAGCTTTAAGTTGGGCGGAAGAGAGACCTCAATGGGTAATCCCACTTCTGGGGTTAGACTGGGATGTAGGGCAGGATTAAGGATGGGCGCAAAATGAACACCGACACGGATCACGGAAGCTTTTCCTTTAAGGCGATGTCTACCTTTGGTGCTAACCTCCACCTCTTGACCGACGGCTGGCTCTAGAGGGAACGGCTGTCGCAGATAACCCGTGATGTGTTCGGGTTGCACTGCCGTGAGGAAAAATAAAGCTTCACCAGCAACAACATTTTCACCAGCTTGGCGCATAATTTCTGTAACCATCCCGTTCATGGGCGCTCGGAGTTGGATCAATTCCTGGCTGCGTGAAATGGCCTGAATGCGTGCCTCTAAAGCACGGAGAGCTTTCTTCCAAGGTTCATCACGGCCCTCCGGCACGGGTTTGATGCTAAGGCGAAGTTCTTCGATACGCTTGCCTAAAGTATCGACGAGTATCTGACGCTCGGCCGCTTCGTTATCAGCAGCCTCTTTGGCGAGACGGGCTTCTTGTTGATAGCGTCCGGCACCCGTGGGTGAGGTCGTGACACCTTGGGTTATTTCCAAATTCACCGCGGCTCGTTTAGCAGCTGCTATGGCGGCACATAAGTTGACTTTTTCGACCAACCAGTCGAGTTGCAAGCGCTCAAAATCCATGATTTCACGGCGTTTCGCGTCCCCATGATTGGCCTCTGCACGCAGGAGGTTGAGTTCATTCTGCAGGAGATCTAAAGACTGACGTGGATCTGTGGCACGTAGTTCAGCAATGATGTCACCCGCTTTGACCATCATCAGTTTTTGAGAATGGATACGTACAATTTCTGCTGCCACCGGACTATTTACGCTGGATTTTAGGGCAGTGACTTCGCCTGTAAGCATAGCTGGAGAGACGGCGTCTTTCCACAGCATCACCGTAACGATGCCCGTCATTCCGAGAACAAGCAGAGGCAGTATTTGTGTCTGCAAAAATTGCAGCCTGCGTGTGAGTGGAATTGGGATCGGTTTTTTGTCTGGCCTCATACTTCAGATTCATTTTCAGCAGCGATGGTGTGAATGCGTTCGACGCCATTTAGATCTTTTAAATCTTGGATGAGTTCTTCGATTCTGCTGGGATCGCGCATTAACAAACGATAGGATAAATCAGTGCCGCCA
>CAIRGS010000074.1 GCA_903878125.1 uncultured Nitrosomonadales bacterium
AGGTGAAACTTCTTGATGTGCCATTAGATAATCGTCCAGGCCATTCGCGGGCAGGCTAGCTGATTGCGCTGCATTTGACTGCTGCATGGCGATTTGCGGAGTGGCTTCTGACCCAACTTGTACCGATAGCCATGCTACTAGTGTTATTGCCATAACCGATGAAATGGCAGAAAGCGCGAACCAGCCGGCGTGATGGCTGGCACGGCTACGCGGCGCGAGAACCGTGGGTTCGGCCTGCAAACGCTCACGTATGGCAGTGCTGATATTGACATGAACATGATTGGGCTGGCGCAGTACATCGCTAATCAGATGATAGGTTCGCCATTCTTCATGTGTGTCAGGAATTCGCTTCAATTGGTCGAGAACTGCTTCCGCATCGTCCTCGAACAACTCACCATCCATCAATGCTGAAATTTTCTGTTTCATGATCACCACCTTTTATCTGAACTAGTTCCCAGCAATGGTCGTAAATTCGTTGCAATCGCTTCACGCGCTCGAAAAATACGAGAACGCACGGTACCGACTGGGCAATTCATCGCAGCTGCGATTTCTTCGTAGCTCAGCTCTTCGATTTCACGTAAAGTAAGTGCGGTACGCAGATCATAAGGCAGCTCCTGTAAAGAAGAGTTCACTACATCAATCATTTGTTTACTCATTAATTCATTTTCAGGTGTACTAACTTCATGTAACAATCCTGCATCCTCAAAGCCTTCCGACTCTTCAGCATCGAACATGGAAGTAGTTGGAGTTCGTTTTTTGAGCTTCTGCAGATGGTTTTTCGCGGTATTAATGCCAATGCGATACAGCCAAGTGTAGAAAGCACTTTCTCCCCGAAACGTCGGCAAGGCGCGATAAGCCTTTATAAAGGCTTCCTGAGTCACGTCCTCGACCTCGGCTGTATCGCGCACAAAACGTGAAATTAATCGCGCCAGCCGACGCTGGTACTTGGCGACCAACAATTCGAAGGCGTGTTTATCCCCGCGCTGCGCGCGATCAACCAATTGCTGATCGACTTCCCTCTCGGCCATTCCGTTACCCTAAGTTTTTACCATGCCGCGGCTAGTGGCGGCTCGCTAGTGTAACGTTGCATTATTGATGAAGCTTGTTTTTGAGGGCATATTTTTAGTATTAATTGCATGAAGTGTCAATATTAAGAAATCAAACCGATTGTTTTGGTTGCTACGTTCACGATATCCAGCAATGAGCCTCTTCTGTGACCAGTTGTATAAGTCCAATTAGCCTACAACACTACACTAGCAGATTGTCGGCCATTCCATTATATCCATCAATAACTTGAAGCTGACGAACAAATTTGATCATTTGTTTATAAAGGATTATTCGGGATTATTCAATTGTTGCGAGAATAGTTCTTGCACACAGTGCTCCACTCATTATCGCTCCTTCTAACGTAGCCGGATAATCGCCTGCCGTGTAATCGCCTGCTAACAGTAAGTTTGCCAGCTGTGTCGTATGAGGTGGGCGAGACAGGTTTGTTTCACAGGAAAAGGTGGCGCGTTTCTCGGCAATAACTTTGTGCCACACAGGCGCTTCTATTATTCCAAGTTGTTCGCATAACTCTTGCGCTACTGTCCGCGCTAACTGCTCATGTTTTAAATTTTGATGCCTCCCTTGCGCGCTAATGACTGCCGCGATGAGGCCGCGCTGTCCGGCAATCTGTCCTTTATCAAACAGCCATTGAGTTAAGCAGCGATCCAAACCCAGCATCGGGTGTGGCAAGCGCACCTGTTGTGGGTATTGTAGATATACGGTGTAAATGGGTTGATATGGAATGGCTGCAATCTGTTCAGCTACGCATGCAAGTTCCGGCACGGTACGGAATAGTCGCACAGCTGCAATGGGCGAGGCTGCACAGATGACATGGCTGAATAGATAGGTATGCGCAGTGGATACTGCAGTTGGACGGGAGATAAGTTCGATTTTATCGCTGTGTGGAATGATGGATTCTACGCTGCAAGCGGTAAGCACTGTGCCGCTATGTTGCTTGACATATTCGGCTGCCCGTTCCGGAAACAGTGCTGTGAAATCCATGCGTGGCAGCAGCATGTCGCTATCGCTGCGCAACCCGTTCAGACTGTCGCGCAACACATGCAGCAATACTTGTGCAGAGGCAATGTGTATCGGCGTGTTGAGTGCGGCGATGCAGATCGGCTCCCATAGTAATCGTATCAGCTCGTCACCTTGCCCATGCATAAGTAACAATTCGAAGACACTGATATCGTGCGGCAAGGTAAAATTAATGCGGTTTAGCGCCAGCATAAAACGTGCGGCGCGCAGGCGTTCGCCGAATGACAGCCCTTTTGCGCTGAGTAGCCCAGCCAGTAGATGGAGTGGAGCGGGAAGGTTCGGCGCTTTTAATTCAAAGCGATTGTGTAGTGTGAGTTGCAGCGGCAAACGCAGGAAGTCTTGCCCGATGTTGCCGCCGACTTGTTCAATAAGCTGCAGTGTATGGTGATAGCAGCCCAGCAGAATGTGCTGGCCGTTATCGAGCAGAACATCGTTATGCTGCACGCCGCGCGCGCGACCGCCGAGTTGCTTGGCGCTTTCGAATACCGTAACCGGAATATCTGCAGAAGCGAGGGTAACGGCGGCGGCCATGCCGGCATAGCCGCCGCCAATGATGGCGACATGATGGTTTTTATTATTGCTCACGATACCAATTCTCTGTCCGCGTTGAGCGTAGCGAAGTGCAGGAAATTAATTTTTTACCCACGTTTTCCATGCCATCCACAGCTTGTGCAGCGGGGTGAGCGAGACGCGCTCTTTTAGCACATGACAGCCGCTGGCAATGATTTCTTCCAGAGTAGCCCGATAAATTGCCGCCATTATAAGGCCGGTGCGTTGCGCCTTGCGGTCTGCAGCGGGCAGTTGCTCGAGTGCTTGCTGGTAGTAGCGTTGTGCGCGATCAATCTGAAACTGCATTAGTTTTTGAAAGTCTTCACTCTCCTTGTTATCAAGGATATCGCTGACGTGCACACCAAAAAGCGCTAACTCATCAAGCGGCAGATAGATGCGCCCGCGTCGAGCGTCTTCGCCCACGTCACGAATGATATTGGTAAGCTGGAAGGCGAGGCCAAGATCGTGCGCATATTTAAGCGTATTTCGGTCGGTGTAGCCAAAAATTTCCGCAGTGAGCAATCCCACGACCGAGGCGACACGATAGCAATACAGCTGCAGGGCTTTGAAGTCGGCATATTGGTGCTGCTGTAAATCCATTTCCATACCGGCGATGATCTCGTGGAAATGTTCTTGTGGCAGCTTGTATTGCTTGACCACCGGTATCAATGCCCGCGCGACCGGATGCTGCGGCGTCCCTGCGTATATGGCAGTCACTTCGGTATGCCACCACGCCAGCGAAGCGCGTGCTACGTTCTCATCCGAATTTTCGTCCACAACATCGTCCACTTCTCGACAAAAAGCATACAACGCTGTGATAGCGCGGCGCTTGTCTGGCGGCAGAAACATAAAGCTGTAGTAAAAGCTTGAACCGCTTTTCGCAGCCTTGTCTTTGCAATACTGATCTGGAGTCATGTTAATTCGCAATCAACGGAAACTGGCTGGATTATTTCTTCAAAAGCTGAATGGTGCGCTTTTGCCCAGCATGATAACCCAGTCGAATGGCCGCAACACAGGACGTTGGCGGAACATGTCGAACTGCACGGCCTCAAGCTTGTCGAGAATGCGGTTGCCGCCCGCGATGATGAGCCGCATTTCAATGCCGATACGGCCGGTGAGTATGCTGCCGAGCGGAGCGCCGCTGCGCATCATGTCGCGTGTGCGCTGAACCTGAAACTGCATGAGTTGTTGCCATTCCTTATCCACGCGGCTTTGCGCGACATGCGCTTCAGTGACGCCGAAGTGCGCCATTTCGTCTTGCGGCAAGTAGATGCGGTTGATGGCGTAATCCTTCGTTACATCCTGCCAGAAATTGATGAGTTGCAGGCTGGTACAGATGGCGTCGGAATATGTCAGGTTTGGGGGGGTGGCTTCTTCATACAGGTGTAACAGTAATCTGCCGACGGGATTAGCGGAATGGTGGCAGTAGTCCAGCACTTCGTCGAAATTGGCGTAACGTTTTTTGAGCACATCCTGCAAGAAAGCATCAAGTAGATCGTGGAACAATTGCAACGGCAACTGGTGTCGTGCAATGATCTCCGCCAAGTCGCGGAACAACGGAGTCAGCGGTGCTTCATTGGCGGCGATGCGTTTGAGTTCATTTCGAAAACCATCAAGCGCCGTAAAACGTTCCTCATTTTGGAGGTCGCCCTCGTCGGCGAAGTCGTCAGCCTGACGCGCAAATTGGTAAATTATCTCAACTGCCCGTCGCAAGCGTTTGGGCAGCAGGATGGAGGCAACAGGAAAGTTTTCGTAGTGATTGACGGCCATTTCAAGACATGCTTTGAGCAGTTATTCTCGCGTTGAGGGGAGCCCAGGACACAGCAAGTCGCCTTGGTCTTGGCAGAGGCTTACTGATGTGACAGAGCCCTGATTAGTTCGGCGTAGGGTAGTGGTAATAGATGATATTCAGATGTCGTGCAACGTCTCCAATGTCTTCATTGGTCCACCCAAGCTTTGAAATTCCCTGCCAGCGTCGTACTTCTGACCTTAGGCTTGCCCAGTTAGTAACGAGTTTTTTTTCCCGCCAATGAACTTTGGTGTTGTGGCAGGCGATGCAATGCGTTGAGTACAACAACTCACCGCGTGCAGCATTGTGTATTATTAATGCTTCGGCATTAGCGAAATTTCCGAAAAAAACGAACAGCACGGCGAGTATAAATCTTCCAAACATGTCGATCTCCCAGTGAGTGTTGTTACGATAAAATATATTCCTCGACACAGGGCTTTGTCGCATTCGCTAATGTCCCTGCATAATGATTTTACGATGAGGCGGCTAGTATGTCGATGAGTGAGAGCAAGATAATAATGAATGGAATGAGATTTCCGAATTATATTGCTCTTGTGTACATCCTTAGTACAGGGCATATGCGCTAATTGTCATTGCTGCGTATATACGGTCGGCTGGCTTTGTGATTATATTGGCGGTTACCTATAAATGATCGACATTATGGAAAACGAAATGCTGCCATCTGCCACTGTGTTGACACCAGACGAACTCCATCGGATTGACGCTTACTGGCGCGCCGCCAACTATCTTTCCGTCGGACAGATTTATCTGCTGGACAATCCGCTGTTGAAAGTTCCGCTGGAATCGGCGCACATTAAGCCACGCCTGCTGGGTCACTGGGGCACTACACCGGGACTCAACTTCATTTACGTGCATATGAACAGGGTTGTCAGAGCGCATGATCTCATCATGATTTTTGTTGCTGGCCCGGGCCATGGCGGTCCGGCTCTGGTGGCCAATACGTACCTTGAAGGCACCTATAGCGCACTGTATGCCGATATTTCCCGGGACGAGGAGGGCATGCGGCGGCTGTTCCGGCAATTCTCTTTTCCGGGTGGGATACCTAGCCATGCCGCACCGGAGACACCCGGTTCCATTAACGAAGGTGGCGAGTTGGGCTATTCGCTGTTGCATGCGTATGGCGCGGTGTTCGACAATCCCGATCTTATCGCCTGCTGCGTTGTGGGGGATGGAGAAGCAGAGACCGGGCCGCTGGCCACATCCTGGCATTCCAACAAATTTCTCAACCCGTGCACGGACGGAGCTGTATTGCCCATCCTGCACCTCAACGGCTACAAAATCGCCAGTCCGACAATATTCGCACGCATCAGTCGGGAAGAGCTGGCGAGTCTGTTCGCGGGCTATGGTCACAAGCCTTATTTCGTGGAAGGTGACGAGCCTGAAGCCATGCATACGCTGATGGCCGCTACGGTCGATGCGGTGATCGCCGAGATTCGCGACATTCAACTCAAGGCGCGCGAGGGTAGTCTAGTGGATCGCCCACTCTGGCCTATGATTGTATTGTGCAGCCCCAAGGGATGGACCGGTCCGAAAGAAGTGGATGGAAAGAAAACCGAAGGCTACTGGCGTTCGCATCAGGTGCCATTCGGAGACATGGAGAAGCCGGAGCATGTGCGGCTGTTGGAGCGTTGGATGAAATCCTACCGGCCTGAAGAGTTGTTCGATGACAATGGCACGCTCAAGCCCGAGCTGGCAACACTCGCACCGACTGGTGAGCGCCGCATGGGCGCCAACCCCCATGCCAACGGTGGTGTGCTGCTGCGCGACCTGCGTCTACCGGATTTTCTGGACTATGCGGTGGCGGTGGATTCACCCGGCGGCAGTGTCGCTGAATCTACTCGGGTAATGGGAAGCTTTCTGCGCGATGTGATGCAGAAGAACCGCGACAACTTTCGCGTGTTTAGCCCGGACGAGACCGCTTCCAATCGGCTGGGTGCGCTGTTCGAGGTGACGGATCGTGCCTGGATGGCACTACGCTATGATTTCGACGATCATCTTGCGCCCGATGGACGGGTGATGGAAATTCTATCCGAACACGCCTGCCAGGGCTGGCTGGAAGGTTACCTGCTCACCGGCCGCCATGGACTGTTCTCGTGCTATGAAGCTTTCATCCACATCGTGAACTCGATGTTCAACCAGCATGCCAAGTGGCTCAAGGTGTGTCGCGAGATTCCGTGGCGACGCCCCATTGCTTCGCTAAATATCCTGCTCACCTCACACGTCTGGCAACAGGATCACAATGGATTTTCGCATCAGGACCCCGGCTTTATCGATCACGTGGTGAACAAGAAGGCCGATATCATCCGCGTATATCTGCCACCGGACGCCAACACGCTGCTCTGCGTCACCGACCAGTGCCTGCGCAGCCGCAATCTGGTAAATGTCATCGTCGCCGGCAAACAGCCCACGCAGCAATGGCTGGACATGAACGCCGCCATCAGCCATACCAGCGCTGGTATTGGCTTGTGGGAATGGGCATGCAACGACCAGGCTGGCGAGCCGGATATTGTTCTGGCAGCAGCGGGCGATGTGCCCACACTGGAAATGCTGGCGACCATAGATATTTTGCGCCAGCTCACGCCTGAGCTGAAAATCCGCTTCATCAACGTGGTCGACCTGATGACCCTGCAACCGCAGGAGGAACATCCGCACGGCTTATCCGGCAAGGAATTCGATTCCCTGTTTACCATCAGTAAGCCGATCATTTTTGCTTACCACGGCTATCCGTGGCTGATTCATCGTCTTACCTATCGTCGCACTAACCACGGCAATCTCCACGTGCGTGGCTATAAGGAGGAGGGCACTACCACCACACCGTTTGACATGGTGGTGCTCAACACACTTGATCGCTTCCATCTGGTGATGGATGTGGCGAACCGGGTGCCGAAGTTGCAGGCACAAGCGGTACATATCAAACAGCGCATGCGCGACAAGCTCAACGAGCACACGCAATACATTCACCAATTCGGCGAAGACATGCCCGAGATACGCAACTGGAAATGGTCGCAATGAGTCTTGCCATTCTTACCCTCAACAGCGGTTCATCCAGCCTAAAGGCAAGCCTGTTCCGCGCCGACGGCACGCGTCGCGACTGGCGCTACGGCCATATCGGCCAAGGCTTTCCGCTCAACCACGCTGAAGCCCTCGATGCGCTGCTGAAGGATCTGGGAGGGGAAGTGCCGGATGCAATCGGCCACCGCTTTGTGCATGGCGGCGAAGTAGTGAATTTTGCTCGGCTTCTTGATGCGGCAGAGATCAAGCGGCTGGATGGTATTGCCCATCTTGCACCGTTGCACATGCCCGGCAATCTGCTCGGGGTAGAGTTATGCCGGGAACGATTAGACGCGCCGCAAGTAGCCTGTTTCGATACCGCGTTTCACCAAACCATGCCGGAACTGGCGCGCCGCTTGCCGATCCCGAGCGATCTTGGCATACGGCGCTACGGTTTTCACGGCCTAAATTATGCGTACATCGCTGCCAAACTGCCGTCACAGCTGGGAGAGATTGCACAGGGCCGCATTGTGGTCGCGCACTTGGGTGCGGGGGCCAGCCTGTGTTTGATGGAAGGGCTGAAGTCGATCGATACCACCATGGGCTACACGGCGGCTGGCGGCATCCCGATGGGCACGCGCAGTGGCGATCTGGATCCGGGCGTGATGCTGGAGCTGGCAAAGCATTACGATAGCGAGACGTTAAGAGACCTGGTCTATCACCGTATGGGACTGTTCGCGTTGTCCGCTGGAGAGAGCAGTGAAATGCATCGCTTACTCGAGAGCCGCAGCGAAAACGCTTGTTTTGCGGTGAGCTACTTTTGCCGCCAGGTGCGCGCCGCCATCGGTGCATTTGCCGCCAAGGCTGGCGGTATCGACGCGCTTGTGTTCAGCGGCGGCATCGGCGAACATGCGCCGCAGATACGAGAATGCATTTGCGAACCACTTGGTTTTCTCGGCGTGATTCTGGACGCCGAAGCCAACCAGTCCAACAGTACCTGGATCAGCGCTGCAGGTTCTAAAGCCGTGCTACGCATCGCTGCTGACGAAGAAGATGTCATCCGTGGCCTGGTTCAAGCTTTGTTAAGCGGCCTGTCATTTCCGCTGCCTGTTGGTAAGGCACGCAAACAATGAGTATGGATTCCCCACGCTCACTCTCTGGTTTCGAAATCTCCTGATCTTGTTGGTCGGCAGTGGCATCGCCGCGCTGACAGGCGACACCATTTTAGTCACAGCTTCCGAAATTCCTGCGAGGAAATCCCACAGGATTTCTGTTTCAATTCATTGCTATTGTCCAAGTAGCTATGGAATTCCTGCCCTGTGTGGCGGGGAATATGCAATATTGGCCAAAAGATGCTGTCGGCGTAGAGTGAAATCAGTGATGTTTAGATATGACCTAAAGAAATAAGTGTTTTGACCGAAGAAATAAGTAACTCTTGTTTCTGGCGGTGGCCATTTTGCTGCCAAGGCGTGGTAGCAGGGCAGTATGGCTCGGTCATCATGGGCAACGGTGAAATAGCATTCATCCTGAATAGGCCAAACCTGGCGCAGATTGACGTGCATTGATGGCAGTACATGACAAAGGTTACATTTGTATAAATCTTACTCCTGTATGCCGCATTATTCATAAAAAATATGCTTGGAAATATGAAAAAATTTACACCATTAGAGCTTGCGCGGCAGGCATTGATGCAACTTTCCAATGACAAGAGCCCGCCAACGCCGGATAACTATCGTCGTGCTTATGACAGAGTAGCAGGGGTTGTGTCTGTGGATCATTCTGCAATTTATAATAATTCTCTGGAAAAAGTTTTATATGAGATGGGCAAGGAACGCCCCGAGTTGGCAACAGTTGCCGCGTCCATTCATAAATTGGTTGAGAAACCCGATCCAACCGGGTTGGAGGAGTTGCTACGCAGCCTTCTTTTATCGGCATCTGGTGAAGGAGATGGAGTGAATTGGGCCACGCTTTTACGCTCCCTTTTAAAGCAATTAGAATCAAATCATGGAAGTTTTAGCCTGAGTCAAAAAATTGAAAACTTGAATCACTTGTTGATCATGTTTGCCAATGATCCCAATCAGTTGAGTCAGAAGATGCATGTCTTGGTCACGTCTTGGAGCGAAGGTAAGACTACCCATCAAGCTGCCGAACAAGAAAAATCTACAACTCAGACAATTGTTGAGTCATCCAATCCAGTATCTATTACTGACGATAGTCAGCGGGAACTGGCAATTATCTGGCGCGATATGCTGATCAGAACTATTAATCTAGCCGTTGCTCCACAGCTTTCTGATACTGCAGGTGCGACGCAGAGAATAGAGGCGCTGCTAAAACGCATGCGGGAATCTCTGACAATAGAAGAGGTGAATGTGCTGGGTGAGGTACTAAAATCGACCTTGCTCCGCGCGGAGTTGCAAAATAATACACAGCATCGCATGCAGGAATTGCTTGTTCAGATGCTGCGCTTGCTTGTTTCCAGCATGGGCGAAATGACTATCGACGACAAATGGTTACATGGACAGATCAAAATCGTTCAAGAGATTATTTCAAAGCCGATCAATATTGATGCACTTTGCAACGCGGAAAGCAGTCTCAAGGAGTTAATCCATAAGCAATCACATATCAAGCCGGGATTCATGGAGGCTAAAGAAGCCATAAAAAAAATGGCAGCCACTTTTGTAAATAATTTGGCAGATATTAAAGAGAGTACTGGTAGCTATTTGCTTAAGATCACAAATTATCAGGAGCAAATCACATCGACACATGACATGACCAATTTAAACGCCATACTTGAAAATTTGGTAGGCGACATAAGGATGATGAGTGTGGATGCGAAACGCAATCTTACTGCCTTCCATGAAACTCAGAGAAAAGTGGAAGAATCAGAAAAGAAAATTAATGATCTTACTACAAAGCTTGATTACATTAGTGAAGCTGCGCACCAAGATTTTTTAACAGGTGCATTGAATAGGCGCGGTATGGATGCAGCACTAGTGCAAGAATTCGAAAGGGCCGATAGGCACGGCACATCTTTATCGCTTGCAATGATGGATATTGACCATTTTAAAAAAATTAACGATAAACTTGGACACTCTGCCGGTGATGTTGCACTTGCTCACTTGGCGAAAGTGGTTAAGAGCATCATACGCAGTACCGATGTGCTGGCCCGCTATGGAGGTGAAGAATTTACTATTATTCTTCCTGGCACAAAGGAAAGCGATGCAATAGAGGTAATGAAAGGAGTGCAGCGAGATCTAACCAAGAATTTCTTTTTAAATAATAACGAGCGAGTACTCATTACCTTTAGCGCGGGTGTGGCAGAGCGTTGTTCGAATGAGACGGCCAATGAAGTAATGTCACGAGCTGATGTTGCACTTTATCAGGCCAAACAGACTGGCCGCAATCGAGTAGTTGGCGCGTCAGAACCTATACAGATGCCACCATAAAAGTACTTAGATGATTGCCATATAAATGAATGGGCATTATTCAATCAAGTGGTGTTTGATGGCGTAACGAACCGCTTCGGCATTGTTCTTTAGTTTCATTTTTTCCAGTAAGCGTGCGCGATATACGCTGACAGTCTTCGCACTAAGCGACAGAGCCTCCGCCATTTCGCTTAGACTCTTGCCTGATGCCATCAGGCACAGCGTTTGGTATTCGCGGTTAGATAGAGTTTGGTGCAGTAGCTCCTGATATCCTTGTGACAGGCCATTGGCTAACTCCTCCGCCAGTTCGTTACTAATGTATTTCTTGCCGCATGCGACTTGGCGTATGGCGGTAACCAGTTGTGTCGGGGCACTTTGCTTGCTGAGATAGCCTGCCGCCCCGGCCTTCATGGAACGCAATGCATATTGGTTTTCCTCATGCATGCTTAATATTAGCACCGGTAATTGCGGCTGATTGAGTTTGAGTTGTTTGAGTACATCAATGCCATGTTTATCAGGCATGCTGATATCTAATAGCACCAAATCGTAGGCATTTGCTTGCGCCATCTTAATGGCTTGCATGCCATTTTCAGCTTCTCCGGTTACGCGTATATCCTCGGTGTCATTGAGGATCTGCTTCATACCTTTGCGGATCAGTGCGTGATCATCCACTACTAATATGTTAATCATGGTTGATTTTAAAAGTGTTCATCACAACAGCTTTTGTTGTGGCTGTTGAAAAAAAAAGCCGCCAGTAGCTGTTGGTTCAGGCTGATGCGGGATGCGTGCTTTAATTATGGTTCCTGAGCCGGATGTGCCGTTGATATGCACATTGCCGCCGAAGTAGGCAACTCGTTCATAAATGCCGCGCAGGCCAAAAGAGCGCGGTTTGATGCGGTCGGATTCGGTAAAGCCGAGACCATTGTCGCTAACGATCATTTCGACGCAAGTAGATTGATGATATAGATCTATTTTTACTTTGCTGGCATGTGCGTGTTTCATTATATTGGTGAGCGTTTCTTGCAGGATGCGGAACAGCGCGATGGCGATATCCGGACCTAAAGTGATATCTTCATCTGGGTGGTTGAATATGCAAGAAATGCCCGTACGCTGTTCAAATTCATCGACTTCAATTTCCATTGCTGCGATGATTCCGAAGCAGTCCAGTGTGCTTGGACGCAGGGAATGAGAGATGTCGTTGGCGGCGGCGGTACATTTATCAACCAGGTTTTCAACATCCTTGATTTTTGCAATCAGTTCAGGCGCTTCCCTACTCAGGCGTCCACCCAGCCAAGCGATGTTGAGCTTAATGGCGGTAAGAGTGCTGCCCAAGTCATCATGCACCTCACGCGCAATGTTAAGTCGTTCCTGTTCGCGTGCGAGTTGGACGTGAGAGGATAGTTCACGCAATTGTTCTTGTGAATATTTTATTTCGATTTCCGCCTGCTTGCTTTGGCTGATGTTGGACATAATACCTTCCCACTGAATTTCACCATGCAATGTTTTTCGAGGGCTGCAGCGTAGATTGATCCATTTAATCTCGCCCTCTGGCAATATCACGATACGTCCTTCCCAGTTCCAGAAGGAAAGATTATCTGCTGAAGTGCGCATGGATTGCTCATAGGAGATGCGGTCATCCGGGTGTAGCATGTTAACGAATAACTGTGGATATGTTTCTAAATCTTGCGGGTTCATGTTGAGAAGAGCTTTGCTGCCATCGCTGATATATGGGAAGGAAATGTCGCCGTCATGTTTGAGTAATACTTGATAGGCCATACCCGGCAGGTTGGTGATGAAGGCTTGCAGACGAGATTGATTCTCTTGTAAGGCGATTTGCGCCTGGCGGTGCTCGCAACGAATACGTGCCTCGCGCAAATTATGCGCAATTGAGGGAGCAAGCCTATTTAAGCTCCCCTTGAAAATGTAATCGTTCGCACCGGATTGCATGGTATGAATGATGGTTTCTTCATGTAGGTCATGCGACAGGAATAGAAAAGGAAGGTCCACTCCTTTCGATTGCATTAGCTCGAGCGCTGCAAGTCCACAAAATCCGGAAGGGTCGTAGCTGCACAGCACCACATCCCACTCATCTTCAATTAAGGCCGCTTGCATGGCGGATGCATTATCTATGCGTTGATACTTGACTTCATAATTGCTCTGCTCCAGTTTTGCGAGCGTGCGCTGGGCATCCTCTAGTGAGGTTTCAACTAATAAGACACGAAGTTTATTGGCAACCATATTCTATTTGTTATTTCATAAGGTTGAGACTAAATCGCAATAATACAGGAACTAAATTTTAGGATGGTGTAAGAGTTATCATCGCTGAATGATTAATTAGTTAGTTTAAGAATTGTTGACGCAGGATTGTAGGGCTAAACTCAGTTTTAATAGTTAGTTTATAACAATATATAAATATATAGTTTATATACTTCAATGGCTTATAATTTTATATGCACTGTGTTAAATTTTTTTTAAAAAAAAATTAAAGTCTTGCCATTATCTGTCGATAACAAAAACGTAAGCTTGAATTTGACCCTTGGCAGATTCAGGTAAGCATGGATTCCTCTGCTTACAACCCTATAAGAGTAAGCGGAGGCTTGCCTATCCGTGTAGGAAAGTTTCTTACAAAGAGATCAGAAATCTTCTGATTTCTTTCTATTCGTTCGTGCAGCAATATGCAACCGTCGAAAAGGACAGTGTTGTTAACTTGCAAGGGGGCGAATCATGAATACCAATCAACTTCATCAAGAAATTAAAGAAGCCAATCTTTCTTATATGCTGCTCGCGCGGCAGATGATTCAGGAAGATAAGGAGGCAGCCATTTTTCGTCTTGGAATTAACCAAGAAATGGTTGAACTCATCGCCGGCTTAAGCTCAGCACAATTACTCAAAATGTCGGCATCCAATATGTTGTTGTGTCGCTTTCGCTTTGATGAAAAGCTTCTACTCAATATGATTACCGATTACAACAAGAACAGGATGATGTCGCAAACACATACAACCATCCTGATGGCTGGACAGCCTTTGGAGGCTTTAGCTGCTTGATTTAAAATTAATTATTGATGGGGGCATTATGCGAAACAAGAGTGTGGTCACTGAAGCTTACCAAATCCAGATTGCCGTGGATTTAATCAAGCTAGGAGCACGTTTGCAATTATTGCAGGAAGAAACTGCTTTAAGTCGTGAACGTTTGCTTAAGCTATACAAAGAGGTAAAGGGTGTTTCTCCGTCCAAAGGTATGCTGCCATATTCAACTGATTGGTTCATGAGTTGGTCGCCCAACATCCATTCTTCTCTGTTCATTGATATTTATCAATTTATGCTAACGCATACCCGCTTAGCGGGCGTTGAGGCACTCATTAAAAGTTATTGTTTGTACCTTGAGCAAATCAATGCTAGCGGCGATGAGCCGATACTGAGTGTTACACGTGCATGGTTTTTAGTACGGTTCTTTGATGCAAAGATGCTGCAACTGACAGGCTGCACTGAATGTGGTGGACATTTCATAGCGCATGCCAATGGACTGTATGCCGACTATGTTTGTGGCATCTGTCGTCCACCCTCCCGTGCCGGGAAAACAAAAAGGAACGCCGTAGCATCAAGTTTGCCGGCATTAAGCATGGCGAATTAAAGTTTTGTTATCGGGTGCCGTTACCGTCACAAAATGCTATGTGGAATTATTATGATGATATTTACGCTATCCGGTTGTGTGAATGCTCGAAGTAATGTCGATTTTTCGGTCCTTTTCCCGAAGTTTTTCCAGAAGTTGATACTGCACTGCCATAAGCGATCGCTTTGTGCCCAACTCAAGGGGGCTGGGCCATGTTGGTAATTGTCGGGTATGTAATAATTTTAATCTCTGTGTTCGGCGGTTATGCATTAGCAGGCGGGCATTTGGCTTCCTTGCTTCAGCCAATTGAGCTACTGATGATAGCAGGTGCTGGTTCGGGTGCCTTTTTGGTGGGGAATAGCAGCAAAACAATCAAGGCCACTTTGAAAGCATTGCCTACTATATTTAAGGGCGCTAAATATACCAAAAGCAACTATATGGAATTAATGGCTCTGCTCTATGAATTGCTTGGCAAAATTCGCAAGGAAGGATTAATGGCCATTGAAAACGATATTGAGAATACAAATGAGAGCCCTCTCTTTGTCAAGTATCCAAAAGTAATGGCGGATCATCACATAATGGAATTTATAGCAGATTACCTACGAATCATGTTGAGCGGCAACCTGAATGCGATGGAAATCGAGAACCTGATGGATGTAGAAATAGAAACCCATCACCATGAGGCAATGGTGCCGTCGCATGTGCTCTCCAAGTTGGGTGACGCCCTGCCAGCTTTCGGTATAGTTGCTGCGGTTATGGGGGTTGTGCATACCATGGGATCTGTTGGAATACCACCCGCCGAATTGGGTGTGCTGATCGGTGCCGCATTGGTTGGTACTTTTCTGGGTATCCTGCTGGCTTATGGTTTCGTCGGCCCGTTGGCGACTCTGCTGGAGCAAAAAGCAGAGGAGTCGAGCAAAATGTTCCAGACAGTCAAGGTTACATTGCTGGCCAATCTGAATGGTTACGCTCCAGCGATGGCGGTAGAGTTTGGTCGCAAGGTACTCACTTCTACTGAGCGTCCCAGTTTCATCGAGTTGGAAGAACATGTCAAACAAAAGCGCTGAATAGAAAATTCACATTAAGTAGAGCTGCATCATGGCGAGTGACGATAAAAGACTCATAGTAGTTAAGCGTATTAAAAAGGTGGCGGGCGGGCATCACGGCGGCTCATGGAAAATTGCCTACGCCGATTTCGTTACTGCAATGATGGCATTTTTCCTGTTGATGTGGCTGTTGGGTTCGACTACCAAAGGTGATTTGAAAGGTATCTCTGATTATTTTAATATGCCGCTCAAGGTTTCACTGTCGGGCGGATCTGGTAGCGGCGATAGCTCCAGCTTGATCAAGGGGGGAGGTAAAGACTTGACGCGTAGTGAAGGCCAAGTGAAGCAAGGGGAGCTTCCGACTGAGAAGAGGACAGTCAATCTGAAGGTGGCAACTGAAGAAGCTTTGCGTATTGAAAGACAGAATGAGCTGGGCAAGCTCAAGACATTGAAGGCCAGCCTGGAAAAGGTGATCGACGCCGACGCCAAGCTGAAACAATTCAAGAAGCAAATTATGCTTGACATTACCACTGAAGGCCTGCGCATCCAAATCGTGGATGAAGAAAACCGTCCCATGTTTAAGAGCGGGAGTGCAAAACTTGAATCTTACTCTGTAGTAATTCTGCGTGAAATTGGCAAGATGCTGAATCAAGTACCAAACAAGGTGAGTTTATCGGGACATACAGATGCTCGGCCGTATTCATTTGGAGAAAAAGGTTACAGCAATTGGGATCTGTCGGCAGATCGTGCCAATGCTTCGCGCCGCGAGTTGATTGCTGGCGGGATGGCGGAGGAAAAAATGGTACGGGTGGTAGGATTGTCTTCTGCCGTGCTGTTCAACGCGAAAGATCCGTTCAATCCGATTAACCGTCGCATCAACATTATAGTGATGAACAAAATGGCAGAAGATTCTGTGCGTACTGATGGAGGTGCAGTGGAAGTGGAAGCTGAAAGCGGACCATCTGCCCAGCAGTTAATAAAGATCAATATTGAGAGTAACAACACCCATCGATAAACGTTGTGCTCATTCATATTCATGTATTAGTGGTATTCGCGTAGCTTAAACGATTTGCTTATTTACTTTTTAGAGCCATCGTCCTATTATGTGGCTCTCGCTAGTATGTATGAATATAGGCGAGGAACGTAAAACTGAGTGGGACTAAAAATTGACGGTTGGTTGTCTTATTCAAGATTAAAGACACTTGCCGGAATCTCCATGAAGTTGATCGTTTGTGG
>CAIRGS010000075.1 GCA_903878125.1 uncultured Nitrosomonadales bacterium
CGCCACCTCGGGTCGAAACACGAGCGCTGCGTTCAATAACAAAAAACCTTCATCCATCAAATTGTTTTGAAGATCAGGCAACGTTTGTATAAAGCCCGAACCTTTCGCTCTGGCTCTTGCCGACACTCCGGCAATCATTTCGCCCTTGGTGGCATCAACCGACAGCAAACCCTCAGCCACCATCAGCATCTTCATAAAGTTACGTAGGGAAGTCGCGCGATTCACTCGCTTAGATAAACCCTGCTCAGACCATAGCTCATCCACGGCGCCATCCATGAAACAAAATCCGGTCGCACTTTGCTCTCGGGGATAAGGTCCTTCACCTACCAATACATACCGCACTTGTTCGAGCGGCTGTGCGAAGGCAGCGAACAATCGGGCTTGCGAGGGCAGATACTCGTCTTGCGCAAGCGACGGCAGGTAAGCCGGCTCCACTGCGTTCATCGTCTCGAGACCGTGCTTCAGGACCGGATGCCAAGAGGGCGCAGCAAGTTCTATGGCTGAAAGGAATGATTCAGGAATCATGTGCAGATCAAAAATCAAAATTATAGCGGGCAGAACTGAACTGACGATTTAGCGCCTGCCCATTTAGGCTAAAAAAAATGGCACGGCCTTGGAACCTGAAAGATAAAAATTCTACTCATCAAGTTCTTTAAACATTCCTAGGAGCCCATCATGTCATTTCCCGTCTTCGCTCAAGCTCGAGACAGCATCGACAAAGCCTATGTCGCACTTCAGAACTGGAACACAAATCCAGCCAACATTCCGCTGCCGGATGTCATCAACACCAATCGTCCTAAGATGACGCAAGCGCAGATAAGTGCAGCTTATTTAAAATCGATCGAAGGGAATCCGAATATCGACATCAATAAAATTCCAAAAATGAGTACGAGAGACCGCATCGATTTTGAACTTCCAATTACTGATGAGAAGCAGTCGAACGAAATAACCCCTGAAAATCAAAAGCGGCAAATATATGCGTGCTGGAATGGACATTGGTATTTTCAAGACAAGGAAGCTGTTGAGTCCAGCACCCATTTGGAATTCAATTGGATAGGTAATTTAAAAAACCCCAGGGCGTGTGCGGGCGATGTGCCCCAATTCATCATTTGTAGCGATCAATACCTTGGAGAAACAATTTGGCCCGCAGAGTTTCATAATAACGTTATTTTGGACTACCGAAATGTAACGCGCCTATACACGAATGGATGGTGCCACCCGATGTGGCAGGACTTAATATGCCCTACACCCGCCACCGAGATTGACGATATCAATCAACAGATTGATGCCACGATTAAACAAAATCGCTTGGTAAGAATTTATCTTAATGAAACAGACCTAAATAATTATCTGGAATTTCGGAACGAGACGGGCGAGCTGGAGAATTTTAACTACATCCTTATTTCTGATAAGCCTTCAACCCCCGTAATACCACCGGCACCCAAAAATTCTCCTGAAGAAAATTTCGGCTACCCTTTCTCTTCCGACAAAAAAGATTGGGGCGCAATCATTGCTAGCGCTTTAGGCGGAGGTTTTGGGGCGCTGGGCGTGATGGCACTCGGAGGATATGGATTGATGAAATATCGCGCACGTACTGCGGCCAATACGCCCGCCTCGACCGC
>CAIRGS010000076.1 GCA_903878125.1 uncultured Nitrosomonadales bacterium
CCAATCAAGAACGCTATCATTTCCATAATGGTAGCACTCGAAGGGTACTGGATTTTTACATCATTAAAATTACAATACGCGCTAGCCCGGCGCTAGCCTGAAAAAAAGAGGGGTTAAGCTTTCGCTTAACCCCTTGATTTAATGGTGCGCCCGGACGAATTCGAATCGCCGACCCCTTGGTTCGTAGCAAATTAAATAGCACTTTCCCCTAAAACACTATCGGACGAATTAAGACTGTGCCGGATAGCAAATAATCAATTAAAACCAGTTGTTATATATACTTTTGGGGCGTATAGTTTGTCCAACAGGGTGCGGCTAGATACGATAACAGCTTATTTCTGGTTTACCCCCCAGTTTACCCCCGGCAAACAAAGGTGAAGACAATGACTCGATACCCAAAATCGGGAAAAGGCTCCAAGTGGACTATCAAAGAGTTGGCCGCTATTAAGCCGGAATGGAAGGGCGACACGTTGAGTGACAGCGAGGGTCTGTCTGGCGATGTTCGTTTCTCGGGATCGGTATCCATCCATTTTCGGTACGCATTCAAGTGGGCTGACAAAGTTGCTTGGCACTATTGCGGCTCTTATCCAGCAAACGACATGACGTCCATCCGCGACGAACGTAATAAGGCGCGTGACTTGGTTAAGGCTGGTATTGACCCCAGGGCCAACAAGAAAGTTGTCAAAATCGAGGCGCAGGCCGCTATCGTGGAAGTCATCCGTGCCGACGAGCAAAAACGCACCGAAGCCCTCACCTTCAATGATCTGTACACGACCTGGATTAAAGATGGCGTGAATCGCAGTGACGGCAACAAATACATTACCCAGTCACTCGGCAAACACGCCATTCCGGTGTTGGGCAATATCGAGGTGCGGCATTTAACCGAGAATCATTTGCGGGATGTTTACCGGGCAATCATCGCAGCAGGCAAGACAGCCACGGCGGTCGAGCTATCGAAGGACATCGGGCAGATGTTGCGCTGGGCGGAAAAGCGCAAGCCTTGGCGCGCCTTGCTGATCGACGGTAATCCCGCCGAGTTGGTGGTCATCAAACAGCTCGTCCCGAACGATTACACCAAAGAACGCAAGCGGCAATTGAGCATTGAGGAAATCATCAAGCTACAAACGATCTTCGCTACCACGTCACAAAATTACGCCGACGCGCCACAAAAGACCGGAACTGAACGCCCACTGAAAAAAGAAGCTCAGATCGCCTTGTGGTTATGTTTGGGGACACTGTGCCGCATCGGCGAGTTACTGATGACCGAATGGAAGCATATCAATTTTGAGCAGCAGACGTGGTTTATTCCGGCGGCTAACACCAAAGGCGAGCGCGGCAGGAAATGTGACCAGCTTGTTTATCTATCCGACTTCACGCTCGATCAATTCAAACAACTGCACGCCCTGACGGGTGATAGCGAATGGGCTTTCCCGGCGCGCTACAAAGAGGGGCATGTTTCTGAGAAATCGGTCAGCAAATTGGTGGGCGACCGGCAAGTAAAATTCAAGAGCCGCACCCGCAAGCTGCAATGCCGGGTTGAAAATAACAGTCTGGTGGTGGGCGATGAAGAATGGACACCGCACGACCTGCGCAGAACCGGCGCAACGCTGATGCAGAAATTAAAAGTCAGCCGCGAGGTGGTCAATCTTTGCCAGAACCATGTCATCGGCAGCAAAGTTGACCGGGTGTATTTGCTCGATGACTACGCCGACGACAAGTGCGAGGCATGGAACAAGCTGGGCGATAGACTGGAAGCCATTCTCAGTGCATCCAATGTGGTTAGCTTGAAAAGCGCATGAAGTAACAAGGAAGGAACTCACTAACTCGCAACCCTGCGTGTCGAAACATCATGCCACCTTGCTTAATAGCTATTGCACATAGTGCTATAACTAACTAGAATTAGAATATGAAAAGAGTATTCAAAACC
>CAIRGS010000077.1 GCA_903878125.1 uncultured Nitrosomonadales bacterium
ACGGCCCGTCCGTTTCCGGGGCAGGCACTCTGGACGTGGAAGCCTACGACAAGATCACGGTGACGGTCACCGCTGGTGTGACTCAGCAGGTCAATCTGGTGCCAAGCGGGATTGTCTCGCTGCTCGTCATTAATCCGGCCGTACCGGACGTAGATCTTAGCTATAAGGTTGGTGCCAATGTGGTCGCGCTGGATGGCCCACACGTTTTGATCGGCGCAGGCGCAGTAAGCCTACTTGGTGGCGCGGCGAATCTTTCCTTCACCAATAACACCAGCGCAGACGCGACCATCGAGATACTGCTTGGACGCGACGCTACGCCGTAAATCCGTACTGTAAACATAATCATTACTTTAAAGGAGAAGCAACATGCCGGTTACCTTATCCTACCCTGGCGTTTATATTGAAGAAGTGTCCAGTGGCGTGCGCACCGTCACCGGTGTGGCGACCTCCATCACCGCATTCATCGGGCGCACTCTGCGCGGCTCGGTGAATGATCCGGTGCGCGTGCAAAGCTTTGGTGAGTTTGAGCGGCGCTTCGGCGGGCTGTGGCGCGACAGCACCTTAAGCTACTCGCTACAGCAGTTTTTCCAGAATGGCGGTACCGATGCCCTTATCGTGCGCGTCCACAATGGCGCGACCGCCGCCACCCTCACCTTGGCGGTAGGTTTCAACCTGATTGCTGCCAATCCCGGCAAATGGGGCGAGAAGCTGCGGGCGCGCATCGATTACAACACCCGTCCTCATCTCCCCACCGATCCTGCCAACAGCTTGTTCAATCTCTCGGTGCGCGACATTGCTACTGGTGCGACCGAGCGTTTCCTAAATCTTTCTACCGATCCCAATAATGCGCGCTTCGTTACTCGGGTGCTCGAGCAGGAGTCCAACCTGGTGCGGATCGTTACGCCACCCGGCACGGTGCCTGCGCTGCGTCCCACCGCTCACGGCAATCCGCCTCCTGGTGCCGATCCGTTGCTGGACAATGCCTCTTCCACTGCGTTCACGGCGACTGGCAATGAAGGAGCAGCCATCACCGACAATCAGATATCACTGGCCTCGCTGGAAGCTGCCAAACAGGGGATATGGGCACTGCAGAAGGCAGACCTCTTCAATCTGCTGTGCGTTCCGCCGCTGACGCGAGAACCAGGCGGTGACGTGAACTCTCAAACGCGCAGCGCTGCCGCTGCCTATTGCCTTGCGCGACGCGCCATGTACATCGTCGACCCTCTAATGGCGTGGGACGAGCCTTCCGATCTTATCGGCGCCAGCGGCCTGGACAGCGTCAGTTGGGGCTTGGCCCGCAGTGCAAATGCGGCACTGTATTTCCCCTATCTGCGCCAGCCCGATCCATTGCAGGAAAACCGCCTGGCTGATTTTGCCCCGTGCGGTGCGGTGGCTGGAATCATGGCGCGCACCGACGGCCAGCGTGGTGTGTGGAAAGCCCCTGCCGGGAACGATGCCATCCTTAACGGCGTGGTCGAACTTACGGTAAAGCTCACCGATGGTGAAAATGGCCAACTCAATCCACTGGCAGTCAATTGCCTGCGCGCTTTCCCGGTCACCGGCCGGCTTGTATGGGGTGCTCGTACCCTGCGCGGGGCGGATCAACTTGCCTCGGAATGGAAGTACCTTCCGGTGCGCCGCACGGCACTGTTCCTCGAGGAAAGCTTGTTCCGAGGGTCGCAATGGGTGGTGTTCGAACCGAACGATGAACCGCTGTGGGCACAGATACGCCTCAATCTCGGCGCCTTCATGCAGAACCTGTTTCGTCAAGGCGCCTTTCAGGGTCGCAGCCCGCGCGAGGCGTACTTTGTCAAATGCGACAGGGAAACCACCACCCAGAATGACATTGATCTGGGCATCGTCAACATCGTGGTGGGCTTCGCGCCGCTCAAGCCCGCCGAATTCGTGGTGATCAAGTTGCAGCAGATCGCCGGCCAAATTCAAGTCTGACCCTGATAATTTAGGAGACATCCATGGCAACATTTACCGTCAATGCACAACGTTTTGATCCATACAAAAATTTCAAATTCCGCGTCAAATGGGATGGCCGTTATGTTGCGGGCATCTCCAAGGTTGGTGCAATCAAGCGCAGCACCGAACTGGTTGAACACCGGGAGGGTGGCGATCCATCAACGTCGCGCAAGTCGCCCGGTCGTAACAAATTCGAGGCAATTACGCTGGATCGTGGCGTCACCCATGACACCGAATTTGAAAAATGGGCCAACAAGGTTTGGAACTATGGCTCCGGTTTGGGCGCCGAGGTCTCGCTGAAAGATTTCCGCAAGGACCTCATCATCGAGGTCTACAACGAGGCAGGCCAGCTTGCGCTTGCCTACAAGGTATATCGTTGCTGGGTTTCAGAATACCAGGCTTTGCCTGATCTAGACGCCAATGCCAACGCAGTGGCCATCCAGCACCTCAAGCTGGAAAACGAGGGCTGGGAACGTGACTACGATGTAACCGAGCCCAGCGAACCCAGCTTTACCGAACCAGCCTGACGCACATGCAAGTTCTTGGTGAAGCGGAGATACTTGCATTGTGGGAGCGCGGCCTTGCGCGGCATCCGATTGACCGGGGATTGTTGCTTTATGCCTGGGCTCGACCGGATTTACCGTCTTCCAGTTTTCCGGACCTGCCGTTGGGAGCAATTAACAGGGCGCTATTACGCCTGCGTGAAATTTGCTTCGGACCGCGCATTATTGCCTGCATTGATTGCGAGCATTGCGGCACACGTATGGAAGTCGCCCTCGATACCGGGCAGCTACTCGCGGGTATCAACGAGGTAGATACACCAGCCGAGTTTGAAGTCTCCAGTCTTCGCTTCCGCGTACCATGCAGCCGCGACCTCGCGGCAGTCAGCGGGGAACTGGATATCAATGCGGCGGCAGTGAAGTTACTGGAAAGATGTTGCCTTGATCGACCTGAGAAAATGGATGCGGGTTTTGCAAACATTCTGGCCGAGGCCGAAGCAGCTATGGAGAATCTTGATCCTGCAGCTGAGATAAACCTATCCGTTAGCTGTGAGGATTGTGGCCACAGTTGGTTGGCGGACTTCAATATAGGCACGTTGTTGTGGGATGAAATAGATGTGCGTGCCCGGGCCTTGATTGCCGAAGTGCATAGCCTTGCCCAGGCATATGGTTGGACTGAACCGGAAATATTCGCGCTCTCGCCGCAACGGCGTGCAGCCTATCTCGACATGGTGGGCGTATGAATGGGTTTTTGCATCGGCTTGCGGTGCAGGCCATGGGCAGTACAAATACTTTGCGTTCCGCAGCACGCTCGCCTTATGCCCCTCTTTCACTGGTAAACAGGGTAGAGCCGGACAGGCAAATTGCTACGTTGGATACTGCTGGAAGTGAGCGACAGCATATAGGTAGCAGTGGTGCGAAACGGGATCCCGTGCTCAGCCACGAACAGCATCATATCAACGCTTATGCGGAAATCGGTGCACAGCCTCGCAACAATGAAGTTGCACCGTCGTCACCTGAAATATTAGTTGTTAAATCTGACACTGGATTGCAAATAAAGCCGGATCGCCCCAGTGGCTTTTCCTCATTGGCTAACGCGATGTTGCGGCAATCAAATATAGAAAAACCGGTTGCGGGCGAATCCTCAGTTTTGGCTGAAGGAATTGAAATGCGTGTCCCGGGAAATGATTCCGCAACCATCACTGATAGTAATTATCCTTCGCCACTTTTGCCGTTAAAGAATGCTGCACGTCCTTCGGCTTTAAATGCGAATGCGGCAGCGCAACGTGGCGAACTCGGTGGTTTTGGTCGGCAGGGTCAGGTCGATGAAATCACCGAAGTGCATGTGAGCATAGGCCGCATCGAAGTCACTGCCGTGCATAAGACGCCGCCGCCAAAACGTCAGTCTCCGATGCCAGCCAAGCCTTTGTCGCTTGATGAATATCTTGCTCGCCGAGGGAGGGGGACATGAGCAGCGCTCTCGCCATTGCCGGGGTAACCGCAGTGTTGCGCGATCTGCTCAATGACGGGCTGATCAACCATGATGCAACAGGCACTCTCGGTGCTACGGTTTCGGTAACAGCTGGGCCGCCTGACCGGGTGATACCGGCAAACGGTGGCACTGAGTCCTCCCAGCTCAATCTGTTTATGTACCACGTTACGCCCAACAGTGGCTGGCGCAACGAAAGATTTCCTTCGCTCGATGCCTCCGGTAACCAGCGATTATCCAACGCACCGCTTGCTCTAAACCTGCATTACTTGCTTTCTGCTCACGGCAGCGTAGACCTGCACGGCGAAATTCTGCTCGGTTACGCCATGCAACTTCTGCACGAAACACCGATACTCAGTCGCAAAGCTATTCGGAAGGCACTCGATCCATCGCCTCCGGTAGGGGGTACGGCGCTTCCGCCCGCATTGAAAGCCTTGGCGGATTCTGGACTTGAAAAGCAGATCGAGCTGATCAAAATAACACCGGAATATCTCAGTACCGAAGAAATGTCCAAGCTCTGGACCGCCACGCAAAGCCATTTGCGTCCAACCGCAGCCTACATGGCCAGCGTGGTGTTAATAGAATCGACCCAATCAGTTCGTTCATCTTTGCCGGTGCTGACGCGCGGGCCCGTTGTAAAACCAGACCCGCTTAATGTAGATACGTGGTACGAAAGTGGCATTACTGCTGTGCCTGGGCTTACCCCTCCGTATCCGATACTCGCTGACATAGAGCTGCCCAATAAGCAGGTGGCCGCGCGGCTTGGCGATGCCATCAAACTGCAAGGCTATAACCTCAGCGGAACAAATCTTGTCGTGCGTTTCGCGCATCCTAGCTTGACGACACCGATTGATATCGCTTTCGGCACTAATGCGAACGAAGAAAATTTTTCAGTGACCTTGCCTAATACCGCTCAGGACAATATCGATTGGCCTGCCGGTATATGGGAGGTAATTACACTTTTACAATGTCCCGGCGAGACCGAAATACGCAGTAGCAATTCGCTTGCGCTGTTCCTGGCGCCGCGCATCGATGTAGCGAGTTCCAGCGCTACACGCGATTCTTCCGTTGTAACTATCAATCTTGTCTTTGCTCCGCAAGCTCGGCCCGGCCAACGAATAAGCCTCAATGCAGGGGGATATGAGGCGTCGCCAGAGAAATTTACCGCTCTGACAGCCAGCCTTCAATTCAAGTATGCGCAATTGCCTGCGGGGAACCACCTGCTTCGCTTACGCGTAGATGGTGCTGATAGCTTGCTGGTAAACCGGCTTACTATGCCGCCGCAATTTGACAGCACACAAGTGTTAACCGTGCCATGAACGCCCCCGACCCTCGCCACGATTGGACCGATGCAAATCAACGCCTGATGGTGGCTGAGCTCGCACGCATCAAGGCGTGCCTGGTTGGTGAAGACCAGGAATCAGCGATGACTACATCAGCCGAAATTCGTGCGGTATTGTCGGCACAGTCAGCCATTGATCGCCTGGTGGATTGTTTCGGTCTCAGCACTTTTGAGCGAGACATTCTCCTGCTTTGCGCAGGCGTGGAGATGGACGCAAAATTTGCCTCGCTGTGTGCCACTGAGCAAAGCAACTCCCAGCGATCATATGCGACATTCAGTTTGGCGCTGGCGACGCTGGAAGAACCGCATTGGAGTGCGCTTAGTCCGATACGCCCCCTACGCCGCTGGCACCTGATTGAGGTTGCCGAAGCAACTAGTTTGGCGAATGCGCGCTTACGCATAGACGAACGGGTGCTGCACTTCTTGGCCGGGGTCAATTACCTCGACACCCGCCTGGAACCCCTGCTGCAAAACAGCGGTGTGGCAGAGACGATGGCGGATATCCAACGTGAAACTGCTCAAGAGATATTGGAGGTATTGTTTGAGCGCAATGCACCTGTTCCAGTCATTCAGCTGCTGGGGGATGACCGCGATGGCCAGGCAGATATCGCCGCCAGTGTCGCAGCCGAATTCTTCGGAATGCAACTTCATATCCTGAGTGCGGAAGATATACCAGTGGGTGTGCATGAACGTAATGCCTTCGCCGTGCTGTGGCAGCGGGAATCCGCGCTGCTGTCCAGCGCTTTGCTAATTGAATGCCGTGACCAGGCAAATGCAGCTGCAGTCACTCGGCTCGCCGAAGATTTAAGTGGCTTGCTGTTTATCTCCAGCAATGATCCGCTGGAGCTGCAACGCCGCACCCTGCGCTTCATCGTAAATAAGCCGGGCGCCACGGATCAGAGACGCTTGTGGCAACAGGCATTGGGTTCTGCGGCGCCGAAGCTCAATGGTTCGCTGGATGGCGTCGCGTCACAGTATAGATTGAGCGCACAAACGATCCTGAATACCGGTGCCGAAATTAGTAGCGCTATCAGCACAAGCGATAATCCGGACGAACTGCTGTGGCGAGCCTGTCGGACTTTGGGGCGACGGCAGCTGGATGACTTGGCGCAACGTGTTGAGCCGACCTCTGGCTGGGAAGATTTGATCCTGCCGGAACATCAGAAAGCGATCCTGAGCCAGGTTGCCAGTCATTTGCGCAACCGGCTCAAGGTTGGCGACGAATGGGGCTTTGCCCGCAAGAGTGCTCGCGGGATGGGCCTCAGCACGTTGTTCACCGGCGAAAGCGGCACCGGCAAAACTATGGCCGCCGAAGTGCTGGCCAACGAACTTCATCTTGATCTTTACCGCATAGATCTATCCACAGTGGTCAGCAAATACATCGGCGAGACGGAGAAGAACTTGCGCAAGGTTTTCGACGCCGCCGAGGCCAGTGGCGCAATCCTGCTGTTCGACGAGGCTGATGCCCTGTTCGGCAAGCGCAGCGAAGTGAAAGACAGTCATGACCGCCATGCCAACATCGAGGTGAGTTATTTGTTGCAACGCATGGAGGCTTATACCGGCCTTGCTATCTTGACCACCAACTTGAAGACATCGCTGGATACGGCATTTCAGCGGCGATTGCGTTTTGTTGTGCAATTTACTTTCCCCGATACCGATCAGCGCGAGGCTATCTGGCGCAGTGTGTTCCCCGCTGCTACGCCGACAGATGGCCTGGACTACCGCAAGCTGGCGCAGCTCCAGGTGGCAGGCGGAAATATCCGCAACATCGCCCTTAATGCCGCATTCCTGGCCGCCGATGCAGGCGAGGCTGTCGGCATGGTGCATCTGTTGCACGCCGCCCACGGCGAAGGCGCAAAGCGTGAGCGCCCGTTGATCGACGCGGAAACGCGGGGGTGGGTATGAAACTCGTCGTCATGCACATCGACAGCTTGGTATTGAAAGGTTTTCGGCACGAGGATCGGCACGGTATCGCCGATGGCCTGCAGCAGGAATTGAGCCGGATGTTCGCCGATCCACAGGCTACTCAACAGTTGACCGCTAGTGGTGATGTGCCGCGGTTGCAGATCGGCAATATATCCATCGACCAGAATTCAAAACCGCAGCGCGTCGGTTCGCAAGTGGCGGAGGGAATCGGCAAGGGGATGAAGATATGAGCACTTTCGCGGCGCAGGAGAGCGCTACCGATAAGTCACAGCTTTCGAGCAATTCGCCTAACACGGGACTATTGTCGCAGCGTAAATACGCTTTTGGCGTGTCAAAGTCGTCACTGACCAGCGAATACGAGGGTAAGACACGCTTGCAAGCCAAGCTCACCATTGGCGCAAGCAACGACCCGCTGGAGCAGGAGGCGGATCGGGTCGCAGATCAAGTATTGGCAGCACCCATGCATTCCGCAGTAAGCGGAGCGGCGCCGAGCATACAGCGATTCACTGGGCAATCAACAGGCGATGCAGGAACTGCACCCGCCAGCATAGACCGCGTGCTATCTGGTTCCGGCAGGCCGCTTGATCCGGCAATACAGCAAGACATGGGGCGGCGCTTTGGTCATGATTTTTCGCGGGTGCGGGTGCATACTGACTCCGCCGCTGAGCAGTCGGCCATGGACGTCGGCGCACATGCTTACACAGTGGGAAGCAGCATCGTGTTCGGCGCGGGAGAGTTTGCGCCGGAATCCCATGTAGGACGAAAACTGATTGCCCATGAGTTGACACATTTGGTGCAGCAGTCCGGGACAGCCAGGACACATGTTGATCAAGGCAATATACGACCCCGTCTGTCTCCTATTCGCGTGATGCGATCAGGGCTCGCCGATGTGAACAATCAGAAGCTCACCTTCGACACTGACAAATCGAGTCGCGATCTCAATAAGTTCTTTGGTCTGTCGGGAACGCCTACCCTAGCGAGCAACGTCACCGCCGACTACTCCTACCAAGTCGACTCGATCGACGCGTTGAAGGACGCCAAGACGCAGGCCGCTCTCAAGCAAGGCCTTCGCTTGTATACCCTCGGCCTCTTCGATCTCTTGCCGGACGACAAAGGGCTGGCGCATTCGAAGCGCCTCAATCTCGTGCACGTCGAAAACATGGATCTTGCGCGGTGGGGCGGGCCGAAAGAGAGCTTCCGTTTCACCAGCGTAGGGCAGGCCGATGCTACCGGGAAGATTACCGTACAGATTCTTATCGAGTCTCTGGGACTAACGCAAAATTACATGTCTAAGGATACGACCGCTCCCGGAATCGAGAAGATGGCCGCGAAGTACGGGCTTCATCGCGATATGAACTACGATCCGCTTGCGACGGTGAAGACCTCCGTCGACGACGTCACATGGAACAAAGTGCTGCGCTCGATGGGTCGGGTTCCCGAGTGGATACTTATGCGGCTGCGCGACGTCACGTTCGAGATGTCAACAAAGGACAAAGGTCCCAAGGGTGAGGCTGCGGAGTACCAAAATACGATGAACGGCAACACCATTACCCGCAAAATAATACTCTACGCGGACATGATTAATGCTAGCGAACAGGATTTCGCATTCACCATTGAACACGAGATAGGCCACGCACTCGACTATGCACCTGCGGAATCTTCTCGGGGTGTCGATCAGGCGAAGATGGGGCACAGCGACCCTGAGTTTCTGAAGGCAGCCAAGGCCGACGGAGGTCGGGCAGCGAGTGTCACGCAGTATGGCAAGACCGACAGCGAAGAGTTCTACGCTGAGTGCTTCGCGATGTACATATCGCAGCCCGACACGCTCGCGATAATGCGCCCCAACATCTATAAGTATTTTAAGACATATCAATGGGGCGGGTTGAAGGACCCCAAACTCAATCCTTACGCGCCAAAGCCCGGCGACAAGCCCCGGATGGGCGAGTTCGGGATCATCGGGCCGTTTTGATAAACAGGGGGCTATAAAAAGTCTCAGGAGGATCACAACAGATCCAAGGCGTCCAAATGATAATCAATGGGGCCAGGCTCGATTGATTGAAACAAGGATATTAAATACGAAGACCAAGTCAAAGGGTCAGACCACAATTTCACGAAAGGAGAAAAAATGGCCACAACGACAAAAAAACCATGGACGGTCATGGTGTACATGGCAGGGGACAACAGCCTGGATCCTGAAGGCGTGCAGGATATGAAGGAAATGAAAAAGGTAGGTTCGACCGACAAGCTCAACATCGTTGCCCAGTTTGACCGCGCCGAGGGCCATGTCGCCAGGCGCTATTATCTGCGCAAAGGCGGCATCGTCACGGGTGACGCCGTTGCTTCCCTCGGCACCGTCAACACCGGTGACCCGAAGTGCCTCAATGATTTCATTCAATGGGGCATCAAGAACTATCCGGCCGATCACTATATGCTGGTCCTCTGGAACCACGGCCAGGGGTGGGATGACACGGACGTTTACGCTAACGAACGTCATCGCGGTCTGCGCAGACTAGCCGCCGGCTCCATCCGCCATGCGTTGTTTCATCCTCCTGTGCGCAATATGCTGGAGAAGGCCGGCAGCGATACCATAGCGCGCGCCATCTTGCTCGACGACAATGCCAAGGACTTTCTGGACAATCTGGAGATGAAGAAAGTGATGGCCGACACGGCCAAACTCTTGAAACGCAAACTCGACATTCTCGGCATGGATGCCTGCTTGATGAGCATGGCCGAGGTGGGTTACCAGATCCGCGACAGTGCCTCGTATATGTTGGGTTCGGAGCAAACCGAGCCGGGTGAAGGCTGGCCGTATCAAACCATCCTGGGAGCCTTGGCCAAGAACCCTGCAATCACGCCGCGTGATCTCAGCGCGCTCATTGTCTACAAGTATCTCGCTTCATACGCCAAAGACGACGGCGTTACCTACTCGGCCTGCGATTTATCCAAGGCGGCTGGGCTTGCCACTGCGGTGGCCGCACTGGCTGCTGCCCTGCGCGCGAGCTTGAAAGATAGCGCAGCGCGGCAGCGTATTCTGACGGTGCGCAACAAGGTGCAAAGCTACTACGTTCCGGACAATATCGATTTGGTCGACTTCTGTTCGCTGTTGGCCGGGGCGGGTGCGGATTCTGCCACCACGGTTGCTTGCCAGAATGTCATCAAGGCCGTGAAATCTGCCTTTGTGATGGCGCAAGGCTACAAAGGCGCGGACATGAAAAATTCTAACGGCGTGGCGATTTATTTTCCGCTGCAGTCGGTATCGCCCCTGTATGCCGGTCTGGACTTCAGCAAGAAGACCGGCTGGGACACATTCCTGCAAGCCTATCTCAGCTCCATTCGCAGCAGATGAAAGCGGAATTATTGGAATCCGGGAGAACCTGTAATGGCCATGCTTAAGAATGGCGACCAAGGGAAAATCGTCGCTACGCTACTGAAGCGGCAATCAAGCGCATTCTTGCATTTCCGGCCTTATGGACAAGGTACCGGATTACAGCCACATGCTGAATTGTCAAACAGGTACCTGATGCAATGAGTGGCTATTCGAATTCCCCTCAGGTTCTTAAAGGTGGCATCGTATTGATCGATGCCGAATCGGGCCGGGTGCTGCGCATTATTTCATTGCAGTACAACCCGGAAAAGCTGACGCGCACTCTACAGGTACAGGGTGCCGGAGGCGAGGGCGGCAATCGCTCGGAGGCCATGCGCTTCAAGGGGCCGGCGGTGGAGACGTTCAAGCTTGAGGCGGATATTGACGCGGCGGATCAACTGGAGTTTCCCGATCAGCATCGCACCGTAGTGGAAAACGGCATTCAACCGCAAGTGTCGGTGCTGGAATCGCTGGTCAACCCGACCAGCGGTCAATTGCTTGACCGCAATGCAATGTCACAGTCCGGCATGCTGGAGATCGCGTCGATGGAGGCGCCACTGGCCCTTTTTGTGTGGGGAAAAAATCGCATCGTGCCGGTGCGAATTACGGACTTCAGCGTTACCGAGGAAGCCTTCGATCCGTCCTTGAATCCGATCCTCGCCAAGGTAAGCATCGGCTTTAGGGTACTGAACGTGGACGATCTCGGCTTCGATCACAAGGGCGGCAGTTTGTTCATGAGCTATTTGCAAAACAAGGAACGGCTTGCGGCTAAAGCCCAGTCGGGCGCTTTCTCCACGCTGGGAATAGGAGGTATTTGATGATAGACCCGATCCAGGCTTTTATGCAGGCGAATTCTCTCATTACCCCCCTGTTCCCACCCGAGAGCCGCTACCACGGCATCGCGGCGGTGCAGGCTACGCAGCAGGATGGTACTGTCGTAGCGTACCTGAAGCGTCGATTCGTGCCGCCGCCTGAGAACTTCTCGCTGTTGCAGGAGCACATGGTCACTGCGGGCGACCGGCTGGACAATATTGCCGCGCGCTATATCGGCGATCCGTCACAGTACTGGCGCATCTGTGATGCCAACGGCGCCATACGTCCGGATGAATTGACGGAGACTGCGGGCAAGCGCCTACGCATCACCTTGCCAGAAGGCGTTCAGGGAGTAATCGATGCTGGTTAAGGGGATGCATCTCACGTTGATGATCGGCCCCATCGTGCCGGTGCCGGTGCCGCAGATGGTGATGAATGCGCTCGACAGCGTGCAGGTCACTACCGCGGCAGGCTCGGCGAGCGGCTTTCAGATGAGTTTACAGTTCAGCAGCAAGTCGGAATTGAACACGTTTTTCATCATCGCTGGCGCGATGAATAGCGGTCCTGCTACGCCGCCGCTACGCGTCATGCTGATCATCACCCTCAACGGTACGCCACAGCCATTGTTTGACGGAGTAATGACGAATGTAGAAGTGCATGCAGGAAGCAACGGCTCTCCGGGCACGGTAACGGTCACCGGGGAGGATCTGACCAAGGTCATGAACATGTTCGATTTCAGTGGCTTACCTTACCCCTCAATGCCGATTGAGGCGCGCGTAGCGCTGATTTGCGCCAAGTATGCGGCCTTCGGCCTGATACCGTTGATTATTCCAGTATTGTTTCCCGATGTCCCCATCCCGGTGGACAAGATTCCCGCCCACAGGGGTACCGACCTTCAATACATCCAGCAGCTCGCCGACGAGGCCGGCTACATTTTTTACATCGAGCCTGGGCCGGTGGCGGGTACCAACATCGCCTATTTCGGGCCCGAGATCAAAGTGGGCATACCGCAACCGGCGCTCAACGTGGATATGGACGCGCTAACCAACGTCGAAAACATGAGTTTCTCGTTCGACCCGACCAAGGGCGTGCTGCCGATCGTGTTCATCCAGAACCAACTCACGCGCATCCCGATCCCTATCCCGATCCCCAACATCAATCCGCTGCAACCACCGCTGGGATTACTGTCCACATCGATCAGCAATATCAAGATACTGAAGGACACGGCAAAGATGAACCCGATGCAGGCGATTTTAAGAGGGCTCAATGAAGCGAAGAAGTCGCAGGATTCAGTCAGCGCCAATGGCAGCATCAATGTGCTGCGCTATGGCCGTCCGCTGAAAGCGAGGCAGCTGGTCGGCGTGCGCGGGGCGGGTATCGCCTACGATGGCCTCTATTTCGTAAGTAGTGTTACCAGCACACTCAAGCGCGGCGAGTTCAAGCAAAGTTTCAACCTGACGCGCAACGGTCTTATTTCAATCACACCGAGGGTTCCCGTATGAGCGACAGCGGCAATTTTTTTGGTAAGTACCGCGGTATGGTACTCAACAATATAGACCCGATGCAGATGGGACGACTGCAGGTACAGGTGCCTGATGTGGCGGGGCTTATTCCCGCGACCTGGGCGATGCCTTGTGTGCCGCTGGCCGGGATCAATATGGGCATGTTTGCATTGCCTATGATCGGTAGCGGCGTGTGGGTAGAGTTCGAACAGGGCAATCCGGATTACCCGATATGGGTCGGCTGTTTCTGGGGCAGCACCGCAGAGCTGCCGGTGCTGTCGCGTATGGTGCCGCCCGCAGTGCCTGGTATCACACTACAGACTCCGCTCAAGAATGGCATTGTTATTAGTGATGTGCCTGGCCCCACCGGCGGCATCCAGTTGCAAACCACGACCGGTGCCATGATTTCAGTGACCGACATCGGCATCATGATCTCCAATGGCAAGGGCGCGGTGATTAGTCTCACCGGGCCGACGGTGGATATCAATCTTGGGGCACTCACGGTGATATGAAGGAGTAAAGACACTATGCCCGCACCCATCCTTCATCTTGGCGCCACAGTAACCTGCATGCACGCAGGACCGGCGACACCGCTCACGCCATTTCCGCGCGTGCTGCTGAGCGGCCAGCCGGTGACTACACTGGCCACGCCCTATGCGATTACCGGCTGCGCTCTCACCGGCACGCCCAACCCGCCCTGCGTCACTGCGCAATGGGTGATGGGTGCAGTGCGGGTGCTGGCGGGCGGTGCGCCAGTATTAATACAAACGGGGCAAGCGGTGTGCGTGCCTACCGGTACCGGCTTGCTGTCGCTGGTAGTGCAACCCAGGGTACTCGCGACATGAGCCAGTTCGACTTTCCATTTCATTTCGATGGCCGTGGTCGCACCGCGCAGACGGACGAGTCCGGCACTATTCGCGACCTCATCGAGCAGGTGTTGCTCACTTCGCCGGGCGAACGCGTAATGCGGCCAAACTTTGGCAGCGGTGTGATGCAACTGGTGTTCGCCGCCGCCAGCCCTGAAGTGGCGGCGACCACTCAGTTCCTGATTCAAGGCGCTTTGCAGCAATGGCTGAGCGACGTTATTATCGTCGATACCGTAGATGTACAGGCGCAGGACGGCGCCTTGCTCATCTCCGTGCAATACGTAGAACGCCGCACGCAAACTCGCGGCGTGGCGCAGATTAGCGCGCCGGGAGGCGGCTCATGAAGTACTACTGCTGCGACCAGCGCCGCCGCGAAGTAGTGAAGTTAAACGGCAGCCTCAACGGTCTGGAATATCTGGAGGTGCATGACAGCGGTATTCCCGGAGACTCCAAGCGCCAGCTCACGCTGTTCGTGAAATTCCTGCGTGCAGTGCCCGCCACTCTCGGCAAGGACAACTTCCGCATCGAAGGCGGCGAACGCATTAAGAGCGTGGACATCGAGTGGGTTGCGATTGCCAATGCGCTGCCCGCCACTGAGCCACCCGGTCTGGTCGACGGCCTCGTGCCTCTCAATAAATTCATGGTGATTCGCACCAAGATTTACGGTGATTTTTCACTGTATACGCTGCGCCTGCTGAGCGGCCCCGGCAGCGATACGCCACCGGCTGGTTTCGATCCGCGCCTGAGCGAGATCCAGTTCTCGTTCAAGGTGCAGTGTGAATCGGATTTCGATTGCGCCAGCGTTACCCCTTGTCCTACGCCGCCGGCGACGAATCCTCGCCTCGATTATCTGGCCAAGGATTACGCCAGCTTCCGCCGCCTGATGCTGGATCGCATGAGCGTGCTCATGCCTGACTGGCCCAGCCGCAACGCCGCCGATATCGGCGTAACCTTAGTGGAAATGCTGGCCTATGTGGGCGACCAACTTTCCTATCAACAAGATGCCGTCGCCACCGAAGCTTATATCGCTACTGCGCGCAAGCGCATCTCGCTGCGCCGCCATGCGCGGCTGGTGGATTATAGGGTGCACGAGGGCTGCAATGCCCGCGTGTGGGTGCAGCTATTCGTCAACGACGACGGTGTAAGTATTCGACGCGGCACTCCGTTGCTCACGCGCGTGCCCAATACGTCAGAACGCATCGCCCCGTCCGGCGACCAGTTGCGCGATGCCTTGGCAAGTGGTGCGCTAGTGTTCGAGACGGTAGAAGATATCCTGCTTTATCAGGATCACGAACGCATCGGTTTTTACACCTGGGGCGAGCGCGAATGTTGTTTGCCCAAGGGCGCGATGCGCGCGACGCTCACTGGACACTCTCCCAGCCTCAAGGCAGGCGACGTGCTGGTGTTCGTGGAAGAATTCGGCCCGCGCACCGGAGATGTCGCAGATGCAGACCGCACGCATCGCTGGGCGGTGCGTCTCATCGACGTGCGTTTGGATAGCGACCCGTGCGGTGGTTTGTTCCTGCCAGTACCCAACAATAATCCGCTGGATGTCACAGAGATCCGCTGGGCAGAACAGGATGCACTACCGTTTCCATTATGCCTGTCGACCATTACTGACCTGGATTACGGTGCGACTTATCTCGGTGAGGTGAGCGCGGCCTACGGCAATATCGTGCTGGCCGACCATGGCCGCACCCTGACTGGCGAAGATTTGGGTGTCGTGTCCCCCTCGCAACTCACTCTTGCATCCAAGAACGACATATTGAGTTGCAAGCGTCAGCCCTTGCAGGCCGGACCACCCCGTTTCCGGCCACGACTTGCGGAACGTCCACTCACGCATGTTTTGCCGCTCACAGACGCGCCGTTGTTCGGCTTCACCGCGACAGCGGCCATCGTCACCGCGTTGCAAATACGCAGCTTTACCCCGTCGCTACACGATGCTTTGCAAGCGCAAGGAGTGCTGTTGCAGGCGGGGACGGTGGTAGTGCAAGGCGGCGATGGCACGTGGTCTGTTTCTGACGGCGTGAGCGCCTATCGCCTGCGGCTGGATAGCGGGCAAGTGAAGGTGTCAATGCTGGCCGATGCCGCCGCATTGATCACTGCCGCCGAGCCGCAGCGTGCTCGCCCCGCCATTTCACTTGCCAGCAATTTCCAGGGTACGCCAGATACTTGGTTGCCGCGCCCAGATCTGCTCGCCAGCGATGCCGGGGCGAGCGAATTTGTGGTGGAAAGTGAACATGACGGCAGTGCCTTATTGCGTTTCGGTGACGATTATCACGGCAAGCGCCCCGACGTCAGCACCACATTCAGCGCGAGCTATCGCGTCGGCAACGGCGTGGCAGGAAATATTGGCCTGGAGTCCATCGCGCACATCGTCAGCAATGATGCGCGGCTATTACGCGCGTCGAATCCTTTGCCGGCGCAAGGCGGCAGCGATCCTGAAAACGCCGAGGATATCAGGCGGGATGCGCCGGAAGCGTTTCGTACACAAGAACGCGCGGTCACCCCCGAAGATTATGCCGAGGTGACCGAACGCCATCCCAGCGTGCAGCGAGCTGCCGCCACCTTCCGCTGGACCGGCAGCTGGTACACGGTGTTTCTCACCGTCGATCGCAAGGGCGGCGGCGAGGTGGATGCGGTCTATGAGCAAACCATCCGCGACCACGTCGAGCGTTATCGCATGGCCGGATATGACCTTGAAGTGAACAGCCCGAGCTATGTGCCCCTGCTGCTGGAAATGACGGTGTGCGTCAAACCGGATTATTTCCGCGCCGATGTGTACGCCGCGCTGTTGCGCGTAATCAGCCGCGGCTGGCTGGACGACGGCAGGCCCGCGCTGTTCCATCCCGACAACTTTACCTTCGGTCAGGCGGTGTATCTGAGCGCGCTTTATGAAGCGGCACAGGTGATACAAGGAGTCGGCTCGGTGGTGATCAACACCTTTCAGCGTCTGCGTGCGCCACCTGACCCCAAGCCGATGGATGACGGCGTGCTGACAGTCGGACGCCTGGAGATCGCACGGCTGGACAACGATCCCAACTTCCCCGAACGGGGTGTGTTGAAGCTCTCGATAGGAGGCGGCAAATGAGCGGCGAAGAACAAGCATCGCAAGACGCATGCGGTTGTTGCGCGGGTGTGGGCATTCAGGCACCGTCGCTGCTCTATAACCGCCCGGGGCTTGCGGCCATCGCCTATCGCATCGGCACGCACAGCGAGGTGTTGGCCAGCCTGCAGGCACGGCTGTCATCGAAGGATTGTCCGGCGCTGTCGAAATTGCGTACCCGCGACAGCGATGATTTTTCCATCGCGCTGTTGGATGCCTATGCCTGCATGGCCGACGTGCTGAGCTTTTATCAGGAGCGTCTCGCCAATGAATCCTATTTGCGCACCGCCGAAGAGCGGTTGTCGTTGAGCGAATTGGCGCGGCTGATCGGCTATCGTCTCAAACCTGGCGTTGCGGCGGAGACCTATCTCGCCTTCACACTGCAAGAGCCGCCGCCACAACCTGCGAGTACCGAACCAAAACAGACTGCCGGCGTGCCCGACAAAGTGAAGCTGGACATCGGCATCAAGGTGCAAAGCATGCCCGGCCCCAATGAAAAACCGCAGACCTTCGAGAGCGTTGAGAGCATTGAAGCGCGGCCGGAATGGAATGTCATCAAGCCACGACTGACACAACCACAGATCCTTTCAGCAACAATGAATAGCGTCATTCTTCAGGGTATTGCAAGTAATCTGAAGTCGGGAGAAAGTTTGCTGATTGTCAGAGGTACTAAAACACTCGTGCGCATCATGAGTATTACCACCGATGATAAGACAAAAACAACGCGCATTGATTTCACTTCCGTGAATTCTTCATTGTCACCAGCGGTATATACCAGGCCTTTGCTGCCAAAGGGTAATGTCAGTGATTTCCCGACAACGATTGCTCTGGATGAAAATGTTGTTAAAAATATTATCAGCAAAACCTGGAGCGAAGAAGATCTCTCTTCTTTAGTAAAAATTCAGGGGTGGTCGGTTGACGCCTTGGTGAGCAGTATCAGGACACTGTCGGCGAAACAGTCAGTTACCTTGGGTGAGGGTATCTTTATTTTCCGTCAACACGCTTCCATTTTTGGTTGTAATGCGCCCAAAATGGTCACCTATGACGCGACAACGCACAACCCCAAACCTGCATCGGATTGGGACGAATGGCCGTTGGCGAACGACGAGGGTGAAACCAAACTATTTCTCGATAGTACTTATGGCTCTGTATTACCAGGAGGCCATATCGCCATTGAAAAGCCCGGCAGGATACCCAAAATCCTCTCCGCTGAGCAGGTGATGCTGTATACCCGAACCGCCTATGGAGTCAGTTCGAAAACAACCCGAATTTCCTTAGCGCAATCTTGGTGGAATACATGGTCAAATTGGCAGTCTCTGGGCGGCATACTGACCTCAGACCCGGCAACGGTTTCTTGGGGCGATAGCAGAATCGATGTTTTTGTTCGGGGCACCGACAATGCGCTGTGGCATAAATGGTTCAATGGCACATGGTCAGGCTGGGAGTCTCTAGGCGGGGTGCTGAGCTCCGGCCCCGATGTTTCTTCCTGGGCCGCTGGTCGCCTGGATGTCTTTGTCCGGGGTGCCGACAACGCCCTGTGGCATAAATGGTTCAATGGCACATGTTCAGGCTGGGAGTAACTAGGTGGCGTACTAACCT
>CAIRGS010000078.1 GCA_903878125.1 uncultured Nitrosomonadales bacterium
CATTTCGTATCACTACCGGATGCCGCATAAACTATTGCATCGATTACCAGTGGGGAGTATTTTGCGTTCCAGCTGAATCCGTTGAACTTCAGGAAGATTGTTTTGAGCAAAAAATAGCAGCATGAATGTAATCATTCAGGGTCGAGTCGCCCGGGGGAACTGCCCCCTCAGGCTCTCACAGATCCGTACGTGAACCTCTCGATTCATACGGCTCCTCTTGCCTGCCGTTCTCCAAAACAGAAATCCCAGTGCGCGAACAGCTGAGGAAGGTTTTCTCGACATCGCTTGAGCCACGCCCATGATTGTCGTTTATGTCCTCTCAACCGCTTGTACTTGTTTCGCGCCCATCCGCCAAGCCGCAAGTCTATTCTGATCAAGAACCGTTTCAGCGGCTCTGGATAGAAAGCACCATAGTAATTCACCCATCCCCGAACCATCGGGTTCAGACGCCGCGCTAACTCTGGCAGCGTCGATGAGGTACTTCGATTGAGACTCATGCTTCTGATGGCCTGAGACATTCGCTTCAGTGCCTTTTGACTCACCGCAGGCCCGAACCCAGTGAACAATTGTCCCTCTCGGTTTTGCATCGTCCGAGCGTGAAAGCTGAACCCCAGAAAGTCGAACTTTGTGTGAAGGTGCTCCTCTCGACGCCGTCCATCTTTACAGTAAACCAAGCGAGTCTTCTCCGGATGTAGCGTAAGGCCACAAGCCGTGAGTCGTTCTCGTAAAGCGGACAAAAACTTTTCCGCCTGTTGCTTCGTCCTGCAATGACAGACCACATCGTCGGCATACCGTTCAAACGGCACTTCCGGATACTCAGTCTGGACCCATCGATCAAACGCGTAGTGTAGAAAGAGGTTAGCCAACAGCGGGCTGATCACGCCACCTTGCGGCGTGCCTCGATCCCGTGCAACCATCTCCCCGGTTTGCTTTCGCACCGGGCTCTCCAGCCAGCGTCTAATGTAGAGTCGCGCCCATGGCTCCGCAACGTGCTTTTCTACGGCCCGTGTGAGGAGCTCGTGGTCGATGGTGTCAAAGAAGGATTTCAAATCAATGTCGACTACCCAAGCATAACGCCAGCAGTTATTTCTCGCTTGCGTCACAGCTTGATGTGCCGATTTGTTGGGACGATAACCGAACGATGATGAATGAAATATCGCGTCGATTCTCGGCTCCACCATTAATTTGACCGCCATCTGAGCCACACGGTCTGTGACGGTCGGAATCCCGAGAGGACGAAACTGCCCGTCCCCTTTTGGAATCAGCACCTCTTTGACCGGTTGAGGAAAGTAGCTCCCCGAACTCATTCGATTCCACAGCGCGTACAAATTTCTGGCCAAACGATTTCGGAAGATTTCAATACTTTCCTTGTCCACGCCCGGTCCACCTTGATTGGCGGCGACGCGTTTCCAAGCTTCCCAGATCAACCGCTTGGGTATTTCGAACGACTTGGCGTCGACCCCGGAATCATCCCGCATCGCGGTTGTTCTGTGATCTTCGCCTGACAAGGTCATGCCTTCGCTCCAGAGGTCATTACAACCCTTTCAACGCTACTACGCATGACTCCGCCCCTGTGCCTCGCATCGGTACTCTTACTCTCACGGGTTCGCCGCTTGAGTGTCTCCCTTAGCATCGAGACGACAGGTTCCCAAGTTCCGTATCCTCGCCTGCAGGAAGGTCGCGCCACCTCTATGCCGGATGCCGTCAAACCCACGTTCAGGTTGCCGTTTGACTGATCCCGAGGCGTTGTCGAGTCCTCGGTTCTGACATCATTGCAATTATCGACACTTCTTCGATGGTTCACTTGTGTTCGCCTCATTCCTGCTTACCTGACGAGATTCATCCCGCCTTTTCCCTGGACGCTCACCACAACCGCTCTTAACGACTGCAGCTCCGGGTGGTTTGGTATCACCGCCTGATCGGCGAAACCGAGGGGCCTGCCCTCATCACGGATACAGCATGTACAGCGACGTACGACTGTCGCTTTCCTTCTTGACACACCAACAATTAGCCTGACACAGGGGGTAAACGGTAGTCTTTCGACCAGTTTTGAAAAACACTCCATGAAAGCGTTTCAGTAGCTGATAGAATCTATTCGATAAATTTTTCACCTGTTACCAAGCAAAAACCATTGACGGCATGTTTAAAATAAAAAATCAGAAAATCAAGCAATAACGTGGCTTGCAGGCTTGTTTTCTGTGTTTGCGCAGAAGAAATATAACCGGTTCTCTTCCCGCAAGTGAAGAGAAGTCTGTCTGTTAATAGATTGAGTAATGTAGAAATGGCTTTCTAACTATTCAATAACTACCCGATGTAGTAGAAGCATACACTTACAATAAAATTGTTCTGTGTAGAACATGCCTTTGTTTGTTTTAATGTAACCATTTTGTAACTGCATTTGACCAATTCCTCAACCCAAAAAAACCTTATGCGAGCCTGCCTTTTACCTGCCCTAATTTGCACTCTCTGTAATGGCTGCGCGGTAGTTACTGTCGCTGATGCTGCGGTTACCGTGGTTGCAACAACCGTTAAGATCAGCGCTGCGGTGGTTAGTACGACTGTCGATGTTGCAGCGGCAGGCGTGAAAGCAGTTGCTGGAAGCCCTGACAAAAAATAAGGCGTACTTATAAAATGCCAATCAACAGATATAAATCTTATGCCTGAACTACCCGAGGTCGAAACGACCCTTCGCGGACTTGAGCCGCATTTGGTCGGTCAGCGTATCGCGGACGTAGTCATTCGAACATCTCACTTGCGCTGGGCTATCCCCAGGCAATTGGCCACCATCTTGCATGACCAGACAATTCACGCACTGCATCGCCGTGCCAAATATTTGTTGATCAAATGCGACAACGGCACGCTCATCCTTCACCTCGGCATGTCCGGTAGCTTGCGCATTTTGTCTGCCGATATAGCGGCAGAAAAGCACGATCACTTCGATTTAAAGCTGGCCAACGGAATGCTTATGCGGCTACGTGATCCGCGCCGTTTTGGCGCAGTGCTGTGGCATGAGGGCGACCCAATGGAGCATCCACTGCTGTCGAAGCTTGGAGTGGAACCGCTAGAGAATAACTTTAATGCCGAATATCTTTATGGTGCGATACGCAATCGCAATGCCGCAATCAAGCTGGTCATCATGGATCATCATCTGGTAGTAGGCGTCGGCAACATCTACGCCAATGAGGCTCTATTCCGCGCGGGTATCCGCCCGCAACTACCCGCCGCAAAACTTAGTCGACCGCGCTGCGCGCGATTGGTACGCACGATAAAAGAAACGTTGACGGAATCCATTGCATTTGGCGGCAGCAGCCTGCGCGATTTCGTTGGCAGCGATGGCAACCCTGGCTATTTCCAGCAGCACTACTGGGTGTATGGCCGCGCGTCCGAGGCTTGTCGTGTATGCAACACACCCATCAAACAGATTAAGCAAGGACAGCGATCAAGTTTTTATTGCATACAATGCCAGAAATAATCAGTACCCTCCCTATCACTCCGGCGTTCTCAAGTCGAAATGCTGCTTTCAGATCGTCGAAGAAGAAAAATTTGCATGAAACATTTTTTGGCTTTGTGGGTCAATAACGTATTGCTGTTTTTTAATAACCGTTGGAAAAGTCACCTGCACCGGAGTATTTTATTAGGCAGTTCCATAACTAGCGGGTGGGTTGATCGTGTCGTTGCATATATGAAAGAGGAGAAAAATCTTGGCTATAGGTTGGATTAGCGCGCTGAAAGTCATACCCTGGAAAGATGTATTGGAAGCCGCGCCGAGCATGGTTAAAGGCGCAAAGCGTCTTTTTACGGCGGCAAAGGCTGAGACAAACAGCCATCCTATCGATGACAGTTCACCAACGACTGTTTCATTCGATGCTGAAGGACTTGCAAATTTGAACAGTCACGTTCGTCATCTTCAGGCGAAGATCGTTGAACTGAATTCTGAACAAAGCTCATCTGCCAAATTAATCAAATCACTTGCCGAACAAAATGCACGTGTAGTAAATGCAATCGAAGTTTTTCGAGTGCGAATCAAAATTCTGATCTATGTGTGTCTTTTACTGGGCATCGTTCTATCTACCTTGATATTTGTGGTGGTGCTAAAGTGAAAAATAGACTTAATCTATAGGGGTTCGTATTAGTCTGATTGATTGCCTGACCGTTTTCCCTCCTTCCACACAAAAAAACCCGCATCATGCTGGTTTTTTTGTGAACCTAATTCGAACTATTAAAGTGTGGGTACTTGAACGATTTTCTTGTCGAAGGTGATTGGACTAGCAGATTCACAAATAAATGCATTTGCCTAAAAATAGGCTATTGTGCACTTCCAATGCTGTCAATTTATATGAGACAAATGGTTGATTTTTACTAACGAGAGGTTGCCGGGGAAGCACTAAAAGGGTCTTATTAATATCGGACCGGAACTCACAAAGCCGCTTAATTGAACGACACCTTAAATATATTTTGACATTTATCCCGGTAGATTTCAGCATAAACTCATTAAAAACTAACGCTTTAACCTTCGTTGTAAGTACGCTATCATTTAAACGTTTTCCTGTTCCTTGACGTGTCCGAATCTGGTACTAGCCGCCAACGTGCACATTACTGCCTAGCGCATGTACGTTCTGTGCGGTATCGTACTGAGCTTAAGCCATTAGCTTTAACTATGGATTTCCACTAATTATTTAATTAGCGGAGTGTGCCTATAAAATTTAAAATATTTTAATAAGCTGCTTATGTCCATTACCTTTTTACAGGAAGCAATCCACAACCATCTCCTTGCAGCTGTGCAGGCAGATGAATTTGAACGCTTGAGACCACATCTGGAGCTGGTCCAGATGCAACTTGGCAGCATCCTCTATGAATCCGGTGATCGGTTACAACATGTCTGGTTCCCCACGACTGCCATCGTGTCGCTGCAATACATCATGGAGGATGGCGCTTCAACTGAAATTGCGGGGGTGGGCAATGAAGGCGTACTGGGTGTTTCACTTTTCATGAGTGGCGCAGCCACGCCTAGCCGGGCAATTGTGCAGACTGGCGGCTGCGGTTACCGCATAAAAGCCGGAGTAGTGCTGCAAGAATTCAATCGCGCTGAATCGTTGCAGACTTTATCACTGCTTTATATCCAAGCGCTAATCACTCAAATGTCCCTGATAGCGGCATGCAATAGACACCATTCAATCGAGCAGCAGCTTTGCCGCTGGCTCTTATTAACCCTCGATCGGCTAACCTCAAATGAGTTAATCATGACGCAGGAATTGATCGCCAGCATGCTTGGCGTGCGCCGCGAAGGCATCACTGAAGCCGCCGGAAATTTGAAAAATGCTGGTTTTATTAACTATCACCGCGGGCACATTACAGTTCTTGATCGATCTGGGCTTGAAACTCTCTCTTGTGAGTGCTATCAGGCGGCCAAGAAAGAATTTAATTGCTTACATTCATCATATGCGGCCACCAGAAACTCACATTCTCACGGTTACAGAAAAAAATGAAATCCGCCCGCGTTATTTTAATTCACCAGAATTTAAATCATTGAAGTGCTCTCAGCTACGCACTTGTATGCGTTAACCTGCTAAGCTCCAAGAAGAAGACGGCGATGCGTGGGCGCTATGCTCAGCGCTACATATGCAAGTCTTGCGATTTATGATGGAAAGGTCGAGTCACTTGATAAAGCGATAAATTCCGAATGTGCGTAAACGCACAGAAGTTTAAGCGTCACAAATGATATCTTGCTTTTGGTCAACATTTACCCTTCAGGAAGAATGGGAATGCAGGTTCGAAATGGAAAGCATGAATATGGCTCTGTATACTACCAAGTGTGTGGGCAAGAACTAGCGGCGATATGCACATATTAATTAGTGATTGCGTGTAACTAACTGGCGGGAGAGCGTTTTCATAAGTTTTGTTTGATCAGTTAAAATGTTTTGTTAATTTTTCCCTATTGTTATTAATTAATAACAATAGGGAAACATCTTAAAGATTTTTAGTTAACAGCCGTTACACATCATACTCTAGGGTCATCACCAATAGATTGGCAGAACATCCGAATTACGGCCTTCTCGGGTGCGACGAATCGGATTATTTGATGGCCGGCTTTATGGTTAACCATGCATGCCATAACGACGTACATCTCAAAACGAGCTTGGAAATACGGAAAAATTTTGTTGGTATTTGATGCTAATTTTTTAAAGGTATTCTTAAATTATGCTTAGCAAGTCTGATATTCTTAACGCCAGCCTCCTGATCGTTGACGACCAGGAGGCTAACATACTTCTACTGGAGGAAATACTACGTGGCGCTGGCTATACGCGCATTGCATCGACGCAGAATCCCCATGAAGTCTGCGAGTTATATCACAAAAACCACTATGACCTGATTCTGCTCGACTTGCAGATGCCCAACATGGATGGCTTTGAGGTGCTGGCAGACTTGAAAAAAATCGAAACCGACGGCTACCTTCCGGTACTTGTGATTACCGCCCAACCGGATCACAAACTGCACGCGTTACAAGCCGGTGCGAAAGATTTCATCAGCAAGCCTTTTGATTTGAC
>CAIRGS010000079.1 GCA_903878125.1 uncultured Nitrosomonadales bacterium
AGGGCAACGTTGGGGGCAACAGGTCAAGCACGAATGTCATGCTTCAAGCATTCATGCGGGTTGACGCTGTGTATTCGGTAGCCGACGTTCAATCCAGCAATCTCTCCTTTGTCGTTGATGTTTTCCACGACGACCGTACTTCTTGAGGCCTGTTCGTAAATTTCGCCAGCAGTCTTGGCGTGGGCAGTGAAAGCCACAGAGAGGAGAACAACGGTAAACGCGGCATGTCGAAACGAGAAGCTCATTCGTTGATTCTCCCGTAGCATGGGTTCGATTAGTTGGAGTAGAGGGCAGGCTTGAACATGAATGGCTCGCCCTCTGATATTGGTTGATTCTGAATAATAGCAGAAGCATTCGTTATTCAACCAAGCCAAGATGATACATGCAAGGATCATGGCAAACCGCTGGATAACAAACCATGAACCCAATAGTCAGAGAGCAAATATCAATCTGCCTTTCTGTCTTGAGCATGGATCGAGCTGCTGCAAATTGCTTACGGCGACGAGCTAAAAAACTCAATACGCCTAAACCAGCCAGAAGTATGTGAACTTATTAAGACGACCAAGTGAAATTTGAATTGGAAGGTGCTTGGCAATGCCAATACTGGAGGTATAACGCCGCACCACGCTCATCTCCACCACCGTCACCGGCAAAATCGACATTTGCGAACTTGCGTCAGCGTGGCAATGTGTTATAACATAGTTGGAACATTTGCGGGGGGGAGATTGAGATGCGTACAAGTTTAAGAAAAGTCGGCAATTCGCGCGGGATAATTATCCCCGCAGCACTACTGGCGGCGTGCGAAATGGCCGATGAAGTGGATATTCGTCTGGAAGGAAAAAGTCTGGTGATTGTACCGGTGCATGCGCCACGTTCTGGTTGGTTTGTGGGATATAAACCGGAAGCAGATGTCGAACCCTTGGCCGCGTTGCCCGTGGACGACTCAACCGAGGAATGGGCGTGGTAGCGCGCGGTGAGGTGTACTGGGTCAATCTTGAACCGACCATAGGCACTGAAATCAAAAAAACACGTCCTGCTCTGATCGTTTCGCCGGACGATCTTAATGCAGCATTGCCGCGCGTCATCATTGCCCCAATAACCAGTAAAGGTCAGCCGCTGGGCTGTCGTCCTGAAGTTGTATTCATGGGGAAAAAAGCGCGCATTTTACTCGACCAGATACGTTCGGTAGATAAGCGCCGCCTGATGGGGAAAATGGGTGAGATCGAGTTATCGGTATGGCATCCTGTATTGCTGGAAATGCTGAGTTAAGAAATAACATGCGCCTCCACAAAGAAGACAGCTTCGAGACCGTATGATTACAACTTCTTAAACAAACTTCTGGAATTATGCTCACCCGCGCGCGTGCGCGTGCGAGGGTATGACTTTGGTGAGCAGGGAAATCTAATGCAAGCAATGAATTGCATTTTTTGGTGAGCAACCGCGCCAGTAGAGTAGTTGAGAGCTGTTGTTCGATTGAGTTATAAATAAGCCAGGCTTTAACAATGTCATCTACACCATCAAACGCGAACTACCAATTTACAAACACGTGGTTCGAAAGCATAAAGCCAATTTGGGACAAACTGATACCTCAAATTAAGCCCGCTAAAATTTTGGAAATTGGAGTTTATGAAGGTGCCAGTTCGTGTTATTTAATTAGTACGCTGGCACATCAGAATAAAATCGAACTTCACTGTATTGATAGTTGGGAGGGTGGGATTGAGCATAAGTTAGGCGGGTTTGTTGAAGCGGACATGTCGTCTGTTGAACAACGATTTTCCCACAATATAAAAATAGCAGCGGCGCAAGTATCTGGAAACTTGGATCTGCATATCCACAAAGGGTACTCTGATTTTCATTTAGCCAAATTGCTGGCAAATGGAGCGGGGAATTCTTTTGATTTTATTTATATTGACGGCTCTCACCAAGCCCCTGATGTTCTTTGTGATGCAGTTCTGAGCTTTCGATTATTAAAAAAAGGGGGCTTTATTATCTTTGACGATTATCTATGGTCTGAAGATTTGCCTGGCGGCGTTGACCCAATTCGTTGTCCTAAACTAGCAATAGACGCTTTTACAAATATTTACTGTCGCAAGATTAAAGTCATCTCTGCTTGGCTCTACCAGCTATACGTCCAGAAAATTGAGGATTAGCAAATTAGAGTTTTCATCGTTTTTCAATGATGCGCTGCTCTAATGGACATTCTGGGTTAACGGAAAGTTAACCAGCGTTCTAGAAACGAAGCGGTCAAAGAAAATACCCGCCCTATCACATAGTGGCGAAATGTATATAGCATAAGCTGTTGCTCTGCACTGTCAACCCTGCGATGCACCGCGGTGTTCCGCTGGTTTGAACGTCATTCCCATTTGTGGTCACGCTTATGACCCGTTGGGTCTGGCCGCTGGTATTTGACACCTGCTGTTCTTCGGTACTGGTTATATTGAGCACACCTCCGGACGGGTTACAAAAGGTGTTCGAAGGACATGCTGGTACTGCCTGTGCAGTATGGATAAGTTGATTTCCGGATGCCGCACCCAGGATCAAAACGCCCACAGCCACAATCGATGCAAGCGGTTTGCTGGCTGAGTGAGCGCGGAGCGCACGGAAAGCCAAAACTGCAAACAAAAATCCGAGAACCACGAGCATTGATCCAGACAGGGCGGGAATGGACTGTAACGGCCCATAGGTAATGGTTCCGTAATTAATTACGGAACCAGCTATGGCATCGGCACCAGGCAGCATGAAGGCTAGCGCGGGGGCTATGTGTATAAGTTTTCTGGCATGCCGAATCATGGGTTGGCTATCCTTATTGTTGTGATTGTGATTGTTAAAAAAGGTCCAGGTGCAATGAGTCACTATTCCTCGTAAAATCGAGAGTGCCTTACCGTGTTGCATCTAACTATTGCAACCGTAACAATAAAATGAGGATTAGTCCACTTTGATGAAAAAACCGACGTATTTTTAGCGATTATGCCTTCCGCCATAACCCGTCAACATGCGCCAGTGAAATTTATATAACAGTGGCTGCTGTTCTGCACTGCCAACCCTGCGATGCACTGCGGTGGGGTTGCGTTAGTGATACCGACCCCACTGGCTGGGGTCACGCTTATGACCCGTTGGGTCTGGCCGCTGGTATTTAATACTTTCTGTTCTCCGATAACGTCCACACTGACTGTACCTCCGGACGGGTTACTGAAGAATAAAGAAGGGGGGGTTGCCTGTGCGTTCTGCATGAGTTGGTTTCCGGATGCCGCACCCAGAACCAAAACGCCCACAGCCACAATGGATGCAAGCGGCTTGCTGGCAGAGTGGGCGCGGAGCGCACGGAAAGCCAATACTGCAAACAAAAATCCGAGAACCACGAGCATTGATCCAGACAGGGCGGGAATGGACTGCGGTACAGGCCCATAGGTAATGGTCCCGGCACCCCCCTTGCCAGCTATGGCATCGGCACCTGCCAGCATGAAGACTAGCGTGGAGGCTATGTGTATAAGTTCTCTAGTATGTCGAAACATGGGTTGGCTGTCTTTGCTGATGTGATTGTTAAAGAGGTTCAGATGCCATGAGTCACTATTCCTCGTGAAACCGGGCAATTAACTGGCGCACTTTTGGCGATGGTGTCACCCGTCATAACCTGTTATGGCGGTGGGCCAGTGAAATTTATATAGCAGGAGCTGTTGTTCTGCACTGTCAATCCTACGGTGCACTGCAGTGCGGCTGTGCTACCGATACCGTACCCACTGGATGGTGTCATGCTTATGACTCGTTGGGTCTGGCCGCTGGTATTTAACACCTGCTGTTCTCCGGAGCCGCTTACATTCAGATCTCCGGAGCTATGTACCGGGAGCTTACCTCCGGACGGCTTACTGAAAATTAAAGAAGGGGGGGTTGCCTGTGCGTTCTGCATGAGTTGGTTTCCGGATGCCGCACCCAGAACCAAAACGCCCACAGCCACAATGGATGCAAGCGGTTTGCTGGCAGAGTGGGCGCGGAGCGCACGGAAAGCCAATACTGCAAACAAAAACCCGAGAACCACGAGCATTGATCCAGACAGGGCGGGAATGGGCTGCAACGGCCCATAGGTAATAATTCCCACAGGCTCGCCAGCTATGGCATCGGCACCTGCCAGCATGAAGACTAGCGTGGAGGCTATGTGTATAAGTTTTCTAGTATGTCGAAACATGGGTTGGCTGTCTTTGCTGATGTGATTGTTAAAGAGGTCAGCGAAAACTACGCTTTATTCGCACAAAGATCAATATGCTAAAGGGTCTAGGCAATTTTATCGGGGGGGTAATAAAAATCCGTTGGGCTATCTCTAGCACCAGTAGTCTGCTTGTGCTGCGTCAATCATCGTTCTGGCGGTAATGGCGGTAATCTAGTAAAGCCGGGAAATGAATTTTCAGCGCGCACGAAGCGAATCCGCGAAATGGTTATAGGGGATCACCGAACATATCTGGGGGCATAATTGGGGGCATCTATAAAAATATAGAAACGCAGATTACGCAATAGCACGGTTTCTAGCCGATGATTCAATTGCACCTATCAACCGGGCCGGCCATCGGTGCGCGGTCGCCAGTAGACAGGTAAGTAGCGCACCACCCAAGACCCAAAACTCGCCAGCCAGACTGCTCCAGCAGCGATATACAGCCAGCGTCCGGCTTGCATTGGCAACATATCCGCTAGCACACGCATCACGGCGACAAGCTGTAATCCCATAAACATTAAATTGATCGGGTTGCCCACTTTCATCGGCAGCCCGGAATGACCGAGTGTGACGCGTGTGGCCATGCCGATCAGAATTGTAGAGAAGCAGCCTATGGTCAGTGCATGCAACGGCGCAAGTCCCCAAATAAAGGTTTTGCCGTGGCTGATGAATAGCACAAAGCTTTGCACGGTGAACAGAAGCATGGCGATGCCAAGCCAGGCAAAACCGATATGCAATACGCCCAGCAGCGGGATTTTTAGGCTGCGGCGAAATCCCCATCTGTGCGACAAATGGAGTGCCACGATAGCCAGTGGCGCGTCGCATAGCCAAAGCCAGGCGGAGGCATTATTGAGTTGCAGCAGGCCATGCCCCGCGCTGGCAGCCAACATGACCCACCAAGCCCAATGCGGACTCGGGATATAGTTATGCGTTAGCGCGCTGGCGGTGAAGAATGGAATCATGCGATGCGCAACACTGGAAAATACCGGCAACAGGAATAGCCACAGCCCTCCTTGAATAGAGAAGCGTAACCAC
>CAIRGS010000080.1 GCA_903878125.1 uncultured Nitrosomonadales bacterium
AGTGTTACGGATGCTATCCGACGCGGTTTGGCTGGCTCGCCGTTAGTCAACATGGACGAGCATGTGCGTCATCTGGAAGAAGCCTATCGACAGGCGTTGCAGCAGAAAGGCATCAAAATATCACGATGAAAATCCAATGCAGAGCATCTCTAAAAATCCAATTTTGCGAGCAGCCGCTTTACGGCTTGCCTGCGTACCCCGTTTCGTCACAATACGGCGTTACTCGAAAAAATTATCGCTACATATCAACTGAAAGGCATCGCAACATCATGATGAATATCCAATGTAGGAGCCTCTGTAGCCATGACTGATAGCCCCGATTTACATAATCAGGCCGAGGCGCTGCAGCAGTCAGCTGCACGGGCGCGGCAAACCGGTAATTTGCAGCAGGCGCTGGCGGATCTTGATCAAGCCATCGCTCTCAGCCCGCAAGAGTCGCGCAATCATTTTCTGCGCGGACTCATGCTGGAAGATCTGCACCGGCCAGACGAAGCCATCGCTAGCCTGCAAAATGCAATTCACGTGAAGCCGGATTATGCCGAGGCCTACAACTCTATTGGCATTATTCAGCATGGGCAAAAACGCTACAAGCAAGCCGCTGCAAATTTCCGCAATGCAATTCATCACAAGCCGGATTATCCCGGGGCTTATAACAACCTGGGCACCTCACTTATTGCGCAGGGTGACTTCGCTGGCGCTCAGCAGCAGTTTGCACAAGCCGTTCTGTTGAAACCGGATTACGCGCTGGCCCATCACAACTTGGGCATCGCTTGCATGAATATGGGGCAACTCAATCCGGCGGAAACCAGCTTCAACCATGTGCTACGCTTGAAGCCGGATCACGTTCAGGCTTACACCTATCTCGGTTCTGTTCAGCACGCGCTGGGCAAGCTCGATGAAGCGGAAGCCAGCTTCACCCATGCCGCGCAAATGAAGCCGGGCAAGAATGGCGTGGAACTCAACAAACTTTCCCGCGTGTTTTGGGAGCAAGGCCGCATCGAACACACTCTTGCGGCCTGTCGGCAAGCGCAAACGCTGAATCCACATGAACTGAAATCCGCACTCGGCGCCTTGCTATCGTTGCCCGCCCTATACCGCAATCAGAATGATTTGCTGGAAACACGACAACGATTCGCTAATGGCCTGAAAATCCTGCACGCAAATATTCCAAACTTTATTTCCCACAACCCGCCCGAGCAACTATTGGATGAACTGCGCTGGAACAATTTTTACCTGGCCTACCAGGGTCTTGACGACAAGCAACTGCAAATAGACTATGCACATTTTGTTGCTGCCATGCTGGAGAAAATTGCGCCGCAATTCATGCAAGCGCGCGCGAAAAAAGATGCAGCAGGACGCCGCTTGCGTATCGGTTATCTGTCCGGTTTTTTAAGGGATTGCACGGTCGGGAAGTATTTCAGCAGCTGGATCATGCAGCTTGATCGCGAGCAATTTGAAATCTTTGTCTACCATACCCGCCCGGAAACTGACCCTGTCACCCAGGAAATTGTCGACGCTTGCGACCATTTCCGCCACCTTATCGCGGGCCCCGTTTCGCCTGGCAGCATCGCCGCATCCGTGCTGGCGGATGACCTGGATATTCTGGTTTACCCGGAGCTCGGCATGGACAACACCAGCTTCCTGCTGGCTGCCATGCGACTGGCACCGGTGCAATGCGCCGGCTGGGGACACCCCGTGACCAGCGGCCACGCAAATATCGACTACTATTTTTCCAGCGCCGCAATGGAGCCCGATAACGCCGAGCTTCATTATTCAGAAAAATTAATATTGCTCGAGGGTCTAGGCACTTATTACAGCAAGCCTGCGCTACCCACGCCCGCGCGCCGCGCCGACTTTACGTTACCAGAAGGCAAAACGCTGTATCTGTGCCCGCAATCATTATTCAAAATCCACCCGGACAACGATGCCCTGCTGGCGCACATTCTTGAGCGCGACCCGGACGGAGTCATCGTGCTATTTGCCGGTCGCCACCCCAACATCACCAACGCCATTTTTGCCCGACTGGCACAGGCTCTGCGCGCGCGTGGCCTCGAGCCGCAAGGGCGCGGCATTATTCTGCCGTCAATGGCACACGATGATTATCTACGCGTCAATATGCTGAGCGATGTGATGCTCGATACCCTGCATTGGTCCGGCGGCAACACAACCCTGGATGCGCTCGCCTGCGGCTTGCCAGTGGTAACTTTGCCGGGAGAATTCATGCGCGGTCGCCAAAGCTATGGCATGCTGAAATGCATGGGGCTGGATGAACTGATAGCCAAAGATCAGGATGACTATATCGAGATAGCCATCAAGATCGGCACTGACACTGCATGGCGCCAGAAAGTTGTGCAACGTATCATTAGCGGCAGCAATAAAATTTTCGAGATGGAAACGTCGTTACGTCAAATGGAATCGTTTTATCATTCTGAATTCAACGTGCAATGTGGCGGCTAGGAGCCCTGTCTCGATTGAAACGGAGCCAGTAACATGCTTTCAATTATCATTTGCAGCATCAATCCGGAAAAGTTCGAGCTCGTCTCGAAAAACTACACCGAGCTGCTGGGAGACGCGCCGTTCGAGATCATCGGCATCCATGACGCACAGTCGTTGTGCGAAGGCTATAACAGAGGCATCACCCAAAGCCGGGGCGACATCCTGATTTTTTGCCATGATGACATCGAGATAATCTCGCCTGATTTTTATCCCCGGTTGCGCCAATATCTGCAAGTCTACGATGTGGTCGGCTGCGCCGGCACAAGTCATTTAGTCGCCAGCAACTGGGGGTATGTTGGAGACCCCTACTTGCACGGCACTGTTGCCTACCCTGTTACCGGTGATGAATGGCCCGGCAATCGCTTCGACTTGTCGGTGTGGGGTGAGCTAAATTCGGTGGTCGTTGAAGGGATTCAAGCTTTGGACGGATTTTTCTTTGCCGTGAATCGGCGGGTAGTCAATGAAATACGCTTCGATGAACAAAATTTCGATGGCTTCCATATCTATGACACCGACTTTACCTTCGCTGCCTATTTAGCCGGATTCAAATTAGCGGTGTGCAACGATATTTTAATAGCCCACCAGTCACGCGGAAATTATTGTGAAAAGTACGCAGAATTTAGTGCCAGGTTTATGGAAAAGTATCAAGGCCGCCTGCCAGCTCAAGAATGCAATAACCGCCAAGTGGCATTAGCGAAGAACCTTGATCGCGCACAAATGCTACGCATCGGTGGTAGTTTTCGGGTAGCTCGAAGCTGAATTAAATAAGTTATAAAGGGTGGCGCCCCTTTGCCAGGTGGCGCGCTTCTTGCCGCTTGGACCGTGATTCTGATAGCAGGCCGGAGCCTCCCTGTGTCAGGCTAATTGTCGCCTTAAAATTTATCGGATTGAACTTTGATGGTTCCATAGAAGACTCAACTAAGCGGTGGTGTGCGTAGGATTAAACATTACTCCAAGTTCTGTATTTGTTCACGCATCTGTTCAATCAATAGCTTCATTTCCATGGACGCACGCGATACTTCTGCATCGACGGACTTTGAGCCTAGCGTGTTCGCCTCGCG
>CAIRGS010000081.1 GCA_903878125.1 uncultured Nitrosomonadales bacterium
GACGTCGCTTTTTTAGGATTTCACACTCACGCTTAAGCGGACGTTCTCTGCACGCTGCCTGGAGAGTTCCATCTGCTCTGGCGCGACGACCTTGTTGCCAGCACTACCCAGCTTGCCTGTAGCTGCCGCTTTGATCCAGTTGTGCAGGGTTTGATGATTCACCCCAAGTTCCTTGGCAGCAGCACCGGGGGTCAGCCCATCTTTGACTCGCTTGATCGGCAACTCTCTAAACTCTGCGGTGTATTCCTGTTTAGGTATCTTCTTCATTGTCTTCCTTTCAAAAGTAACGTTAATTTTACGTCACCATTGAAAGATTATTTTTCGGGGGAAGCTCAGTGTAGAAAGGGGATTTATGGGATTGGTAGTGATGATGGATATGCTGTTATATAATTCTCGCTTAACATTACTCGATTGGTCCAAGCGTTACGAGCTGAGACATAATCAGGCGGCATGAATATAAATTGCACGAAACTTAAAATAAGCCTCTGCACTGCTTATGGCGTAAAGGATGGCAACACCATCCACTTTACCGTTTGGATCCGAATAGTTAACCTTAACCGTATTGGGCAGCTTGTCCAATGCACACAGTAATAACAGGAAATGATGTATAAAAGCACGCCGCATATCTTGGAAGTCAGACCTAAAATACCAGCCCGTTTAGCCCGGCTTGAAGAGCTGGCAAATAACTTATGGTATAGCTGGGATCTGCCCACACGTGACTTATTCTCTTATATTCAACGCACCCTGTGGGATGAAGTAGGTCATAATCCGAAAGCTTTTCTTCGATATGTAGACGAACGGTGCCTGATAACTGCCTCGGAAGATCAAATTTTCCTGGATCAATACCATCGCACTTTATCAGCCTATGACAATTATCATACTAAGCCAGTACTCAATAGCCATACTGAGGGGTTCGCGGACAACGATCTGATTGCCTATTTTTGTGCCGAGTTTGGCTTTCACGAAAGCTTTCCAATTTACTCCGGCGGCTTGGGAATATTGGCAGGTGACCACTGCAAGTCCGCCAGCGACATGCATTTGCCCTTTGTCGGCGTAGGCCTGCTCTATCGCCAAGGTTACTTTCATCAGACCATAGATGGTGATGGTTACCAAAAAGCTATTTATGCCGACTCTGAATTCGAGAGCCTGCCTATTTCACCGGTATTGAATAGCACTGGCTCAGAGGTCCATGTAAGCGTGGATTTACCGGGGCGCAGAGTGGCAATTAAGGTTTGGAAAGCGCGTGTCGGCAATGTCACCATCTATTTGCTGGATACTGACCTTGATGAAAACTCCCAGCAAGATCGTGCCATTACTCACCATCTTTATGGTGGCGACAAGTCCATTCGTATTGAACAGGAAATCGTGCTCGGAATAGGCGGTGCCCGTGCTCTCGGGGCAATGGGTATCAAGCCGAGTGCGTGGCACATCAATGAAGGTCATGCCGCCTTCTTACTTCTGGAACGCATCCGCATCCTGACGGGACAAGGTATGGAATTTTCAACCGCTCTCGAAGCAGTTGCTGCGCATACTATCTTCACAACGCACACTCCCGTACCAGCCGGCCATGATCATTTCGATTACGGCATGATGACGCACTATTTTGAAAATTATTATCCGCAACTGAACATCAGCCAAGATGAATTTTTTGCCTTGGGTTATGTATCAAATACACCAGATTTTAATATGACCGCGTTGGCAATCCATTGCTCGCGTTTTCAGAATGGCGTATCCCGTATCCACGGCAAGATTTCCGCCAAAATCTGCGCCGACATGTGGCCGGAAATTGAACAAGAAGAAAATCCCATAAACTACATCACTAATGGGGTGCATATGCCTACATTTCTGGCTAAGGAATGGTCAGAAGTATTCGTGCGATACCTCGGTTGGAACTGGAGTCAGCATGTAGCAGATGTCGGTTTCTGGGAGCAGGTCGACAGTATTCCAGATCATCAATTCTGGAGTGTGCGCGAATCGCTTAAATCGAGAATGCTGCAGTTAATCCGTCATCGTATCAGTCGGCAACATTTCCGCAATTACGGTTCTGAAGCACATCTTGATCGCATTTTGAAATATGCAGATCCGGCCAATCCGAATGTTCTTACCATCGGCTTCGCTCGGCGTTTCGCGACATACAAACGCGCCGCATTATTATTTGAAGACATGGATTGGCTGCGCCAGATCATGCAGGATCCTGAACGTCCGGTGTTGTTGATTTTTGCCGGCAAGGCACACCCCGCAGATATTCCGGGGCAGGACCTTATCCGCCAAGTAATGCAAATTTCACATATGCCAGAATTTGAGGGCAAGATCCTGATGTTGGAAGATTACGATCTGCGGCTTGCACGTCGTATGGTGGCTGGGGTGGATGTGTGGCTAAACACCCCACTGTATCCGCTTGAGGCAAGCGGCACTTCGGGCATGAAGGCAGCCATGAATGGTGTACTTAACTTGTCAGTACTGGATGGCTGGTGGGATGAAGGCTACGATGGCAAAAATGGCTGGGCAATCAAACCCGTTTCAGAGTTTTTGCCTGAAGCACAGCGCAACCGTGAAGAAAGCCGAACCCTCTATGAATTATTGCAGGATAAGGTCATTCCAACTTACTACAAACACAATAAGATGGGCTATTCGTCAGAATGGGTAACGATGTCCAAGCGCTCCATCGCAACCTTGCTGCCGAGCTTTAATGCCACGCGCATGGTAGGTGAGTATGTTGTCAAAACTTACTTGCCAGCCACAGTGCAGTATCGCAAGTACTGCGAGACTGATTTTGAAGGTGCACGTCAAATTTCAGCATGGAAGAATACTGTCCGCAAGGCTTGGCCCGGCGTAACAATACGCAGCTTGGGCACCCCCAAACAAAACATTATGTTCAAAGAAGGCGTGCATTTTGAAGTGAGCATAAACCTGAATGGCCTCAATCCTTCTGACGTGACGGTCGAAATGTTGATTGGCCATGCATCCAACAAGGAAATGCTCAAGCAGTCGATGCATTATCAGTTTACGGCACAGGAAGTTAATGCGGAAACAGGCGAATACGTTTATGTGCTGGAATTATCACCGGAACTATGTGGCAAGCTTGAATGTCGCATACGGGTTTATCCGCACCACATAATACTGACGCATCCATTCGAAATGGGCTTAATGCGCTGGCTGTAAATCAAATTGCACTTCATAGGCGGCACTGTCTTGGTTACCTCGCATATTTTTAGTGGCTTGCCTTCATCACCAAGGTTAGCCTTCACTGAAACTGAAGATTTCAGCCTCGCTCGTTCGTCGTTGACTTGTTTTACCTTCGAATTGAAATTGGAATAACGATGCGGGTATTGTTTGCCACTTCTGAAGTCACACCACTCATCAAAACTGGCGGCTTGGCCGATGTTAGCGCCGCACTGCCGGCTGCGCTACACGGCATGGGAGTGGACGTGCGCATATTACTGCCAGGTTATCCCCAAGTTCTAAAAGCATTGCCGCATCTTCAGACTGCTACCGAAATTCCTATTCAGCCCAATTTTCCTGCAGCACGGCTGCTGGCTGGTTCATTGCCTAATGGCGTAATGCTGTTGGTGATTGAATGCGCCGAGCTGTATAAGCGTGGTGGAGGGGCATATCAGGATGAACACGGTCTTGACTGGCCCGATAACGCCCTAAGATTTGGGTTGCTATCAAAAATTGCGGCATTGCTGGGCTGTGCGGATTCTCCACTTGACTGGAAGCCCGATATAGTTCATTGCAATGACTGGCAAACCGGACTAACCCCGGCCTATATGCACTTTTCTGATAGCGCTGTACCTTGTCTCATGACTGTGCATAATCTTGCATTTCAAGGCGTATTCACGCCACAAATGGTTGCGAAATTGGGGTTGCCCGCTGAGTGTTTTCAGCCTGACGGTGTGGAGTTTTATGACAATCTGTCCTTCATGAAGGCAGGTTTGTATTACGCCGATCACATCACTACCGTAAGTCCGTCTTATGCCAAAGAAATTCAGACCGATCCGCTGGGATTCGGCCTACAAGGTTTGCTCGCTTACCGGCGGGAAGTTTTGACAGGCATTCTGAATGGTATCGATACCACAGAATGGAATCCCGCCACCGACCCTAACCTTGTTCAGTCTTACGATATCACTGATATAAGTGGAAAGTCTGCCAACAAATGCGCGTTACAAAAACATATGGGATTGCATATTGATCCCGACCTGCCCTTGTTCGGAGTAGTGAGTCGATTTACCCCTCAGAAGGGCGTTGACCTGATTCTGGAAATTGCACCACAATTGATTACCTTACCGGCGCAACTGGTATTGCTGGGTACTGGCGATATAGAAATGCAACGGATTGCACTGGAGCTTTCACATAATTATTCCGGCCAGATCAGTGCTTACGTGGGCTTCGATGAGGCCTTGTCACACATGATCGAAGGAGGCGCAGACATTTTTTTAATGCCGTCACGTTTCGAGCCGTGTGGTCTCAGCCAGATGTACAGCCAACGCTATGGCACACCGCCCGTGGTACATGCGACAGGTGGCCTGATTGACACAGTATTGGATTGCAACTCGGCTTCACTGAAACAGGGCGTTGCCAGCGGGTTTGTCTTCCACAGTATGGATTCGTCCAGCCTGTTGGCTACGGCACGACGTGCCGCGATGACCTATCATGACAAGGAATCCTGGCAGGCATTGCAGCACAATTGCATGGTCAAGAATTTTGACTGGAATCAAAGTGCCGCTGCTTACCATGACATCTACACGCATTTGATGCGGCGATAACTGCACTTGATCGCCTTACTATCCAATTCGATGAGCAGATTTTTGAATCGTTATTTCTTCCTATGTAAAAACCTCCCAATCAGAGCGATTTATATCCGATATGAAATCACGCAACTCCAGATATTTTATCGATCTATTGCATGGCCGACTTTATAGTTTACTAATTCAATTGTGGTAGAGGCGGCTATACTATCGATTCATAGTATTAAAGCTTACAACCATGATTGAAATAACCCTTGCCACAATTATCATCACAATTATCGTGGTTCTCACACTGCGCAACACCAAACGCGCAGTGCTTGAAAACCCGGTCATTCTCAACCGCACGGGGCAATATCACGCCACATTGGCACCCAAGCTCAATATCGCACAAACATTTATTGAGGCCATCGCCAAGCAGATACCCGGCCCGCGTGATGCAGCCCAAAACAGCTCAACCCAATGTTTTGAAGTGCGCGATCCAGATGCCGCTGCAATTGGCCACGAACTCTATCTGCTCGCCATCACAATGCGTCACGGCATGCTGTATTTTCAGGCCATCGTTCCACTTCCATTGGTCAGCGACCAAGATAGCCATTTCAACATGCTGATGGAATCAGCTCACGGCGCTCTTGCACATATCCCTGCTACGGGCGGTGTGCATGACACCGAAATGGATGAATGCCTCATTACGGCAACAAGTACAGCGGCACAAAAATTGGGCATCGACATAAAACAGCAGATGTTATCCCAATGTGAAAACAGGGAGGCATAATTACTTCCGACTTCACCCGCAATTTTTTCAGGTTAGTTTGAAGTTAAGTTTTGAAGAGAGCTGTATTCAATTGCCAGACAAGCGCAATTGCAATGTGGGACTGTTTGGCAGTTACTAAAGCGCTCGATGAACGCTATCGCCAGTGCTATTTATTGTACACGCTGCATCAAAAAATGAAGCGCTTGGGTTGCAGCACGTTTTGCAGCGGCGCAATGCAGGTCTCGAACAGGGTGACTCTTTCTAATACACCGGGTGCTACACAAGTAATCAGATCGGCATGCATCGCCGGAGCATCACCAACGATAGCAAACAGCCGGCCACCTGGTGTCAAGCTGTCCTGGAATGCTTCCGGTAAAATGGGTACTGAGCCAGTCAGCACGATTACATCGTAAGAACCCGGCCAGCCTTGCGCCGCATCGCCCAGTGCCAAGGTTACGTTATTGATGTGATGTGCCGCCAAATTTTTTTCAGCAAAGGCATGCAACTCCGGTACGATCTCAACGCTGGTCACATGCTTCGCGAGATGTGAGAGCAAGGCAGTCAGATAACCGCTGCCACTGCCGACTTCAAGTACGCGGTCGTTACGCCCAAGCTGCAAAGCCTGCAATGCGCGCGCTTCCATCTTGGGCTGCCACATTGAAACTCCATGTCCCAAGGGGATTTCCATATCCATGAAGGCCATATTTTGCCTTCCGGGCGGTACAAAACGTTCGCGTTTAACCTTGCTCAACAAATCCAGCACCCTCATATCCAGCACGTCCCAAGGCCGAATCTGTTGCTCTACCATATTAAAGCGCGCTTGTTCCATGTTACCCATCTCCCTCTGCTCAAAATATTATCGATGCTTCATCTGAGCAGTATAGCAAGGTCACTGCTTGCGCTCAATGACTGCCCCTTTTACCTAAGTTGAATGGCCAGGAACGAACAGGTACAAGAGCAAATCTATCGATTGTTTTTGGCAATTTAGACAAACTAATTACACCATATTTTGCCTAAATAAAATCTCCCCACAAAGTTTGCAAAGTAGCTATGCCCGCCACAGCAGCCGTCTCGGTACGTAGCAAGCGCGCACCTAAACGAATGGAAATAAAGCCGGCTTGCCGGGCAATCTGGATCTCATCCGCACTAAAGCCGCCTTCTGGCCCGATCAGCAGAGTCGCTTTCCCTTGCGGTTTCGGCTGCTCATGCAATGTAGTCACGGTGTCCGGCAACAGGATAAATTTGCTGCCCGGCACATCGCCCATAGTGGCCATCCAAGCGCTGAATTCAAGTGGAGCATGAACCTTGGGTAACACGTTTCTGCCACATTGTTCACATGCTGCAATGGTGACGCCGTGCCAATGTTGAGTGCGCTTTTCAGCGCGTTCTCCGGCTAGCTTTGTCATGCTGCGTTGGGTCTGTACTGGCTGTATTTCGGTAGCGCCGAGTTCTGTGGCCTTTTGTATTACCCAGTCCATTTTTTCGCTACTACACAGCGCTTGCGCCAGTACGATATTTAATGGAGACTCGCGGTTGACCATGCAATCTTGCAGTTTCTCCAGCACCACTCTTTTGCCTTCAATTTCGCAGATGCGACCATGAAGCTCATTGCCTGCACCATCAAATACCCGAACTTCATCATTCACGCGCAGGCGCAAGACTCGACTGGCGTGATGTGCGGCAGCCGGTGGCAGCTCAAATTTGGTGCTTGCATGCAGCGGCGGGGGGTAATAGAAGCGAGGTATAGTCATTGATCGATTAAGTATGAATGGCCTGCATGATAATATAACGGCCATCGCTATAAATTCAAATTCAAGTTAGATGGGGTGTTTTCAGTTAACTCCACGCCAAAATACTTAAACAACATCTCAAATGAAAAAAATTGGCCGTAATGATCCTTGCCCTTGTGGCAGCGGTAAGAAATATAAGCATTGCTGCCAGCCAAACGGCGAATTTCCTACGGCTAAAACGCACTCACAAGATTTATCAATTTCCCAAGTCATCCAGGTCGCACGGGAACACCATCAAGCTGGGCGCTTGTCTCAGGCAGAAGCTATTTATCAGCAAATACTCCAGATAGAGCCAAACCATCCGGACGCGCTACATTTATTAGGGCTGATCGCCCGTCAGGGGGGAAAGAACGGCATTGCTGCTGGACTTATTAGCCGGGCTATCAGTGTCAATCCATCCAATCCAATTTATTACATCAATTTGGGAAATGCGCTCAAGGATCAAGGCGAGCTGGGAAAAGCGATCCTCAATTACCGCCAAGCACTTTCGATCAGGCCGGATTTTGCCGAAGCGCACACCAACTTGGGGAATGCCCTCAAGGAACAAGGTGATTTGGGAGCGGCGATTGAGAGCTTCCGCCGGTCACTCGCATTGAAGCCGGATTTTGCCGAGACGCACAGCAATCTGGGAAATGCGCTCAAAGATCAAAGCCAGCTAGAAGAAGCGATAGCCTGCTACGGCCAAGCACTTCTGCTCAAGCCGGATTATGCTGAAGCATATAACAACTTGGGGACTGCTCTCAAGGCACAAAACAAGCTGGATGCAGCAGTCGGAAGTTACCGGAAAGCGATTTCGCTCATGCCGGATTTTGTTGATGCGCATAACAACTTGGGGAATGCGCTCATGGCACAGGGCAAACTGGAAGCGGCGGTTGTGAGCTTCCACCAGTCGCTCTTAATTAAACCGGATTGTGCCGAGGCGTACAACAATCTGGGGAACGCGCTTAAAGATCAAGGCAAATTGGATGCGGCGGTCGAGAGCTTCCAGAGGGCGCTCGCGTTCAAGTCGGATTTTGGCGAGGCGCACAGCAACCTCGGGCTTGCGCTTCAGAGACAAGGTAAAACGGACGAGGCGATTGCCCGCTACAATCAAGCGCTTTCAATCAAACCGGATTATGCCGAAGCGTACAACAACCTGGGACTTGCGCTACAGGAACAAGGGAAATTGGATGAGGCGGTCGACAGCTACCATAAAGCCCTCGCGCTCAGGCCGATTTATCCCAAGGCTCACAGCAACCTGCTTTTTACCCTGAGTTTTTATTCCAAGTGCTTGCCTGATACCTATCTTGCAGAAGCACGTCACTATGGCAATAAAGTGATGGCAAAGGTCCAGCCTTATACAAGTTGGTCTGTTTATCCGGAAAATACAACGGGGCGAGGTATGCAGCCTCTGCGGATTGGTCTGGTTTCCGGAGATTTTAGAACGCATCCAGTAGGGTTTTTCCTGGAAGGCATTCTCGCGAATTTGAACCCTGCTCGGGTAGAGCTGGTCGCATATTCGATGTGTCCGCAAGAGGACGAACTCACAGCCCGCATCCGGCCTTGTTTTGTTGCCTGGAATATTATCGTGGGTCTTAGCGATGAAGCCGCAGCCCGGAAGATTCACGACGATGGCATTCATATACTCATTGATCTGGCAGGGCATACTGCCAGCAATCGTTTGCCCATGTTTGCACTGAAGCCTGCCCCGGTGCAAGTAAGTTGGTTGGGATTTTTCGCTAGTACTGGGTTACCGACGATAGATTATCTGCTGGCAGACCCGGTATCGGTGCCAAAATCCCACCGGGAGCATTTTACTGAAACAGTGTGGTATCTGCCAGAAACCCGGCTTTGCTTCACCCCACCTACAAATAGAACAGGGCTGGAATTAACTCCGCTGCCGGCAGTACAGAATGGCTATATCACTTTTGGTTGTTTCCAAAATCTTACCAAGGTGAATGACGCTGTGCTGGCTATATGGGGACGAATTTTCCTCTCCTTGCCAGAAGCGCGATTGCGGCTGCAAAGCAGTCAGATGAATTGCTCAACCACGTGCGAATATCTGCAACATCGGTTAAGCCAAATCGGCATAATGCCGGAGCGGGTAATAATGGAAGGCCATGTTCCCAGAGAGGAATATCTTGCGGCATATGCAAACGTGGATATCATTCTGGACACATTCCCTTATCCGGGCGGCACTACAACCTGCGAAGCTTTGTGGATGGGGGTACCTACGCTGACCCTCGCTGGCGGCACATTGCTCGCCCGCCAAGGTGCCAGCATGCTAGCCTGTGCCGATCTGGAAGACTGGATTGCCCGCGATGAGAATGACTACATAACCCGGACTCTGTTTCACGCCTCTGACATTGATCGTTTGGCGCAACTGCGGTCAGGATTACGGCAGAAAGTGCTGGCTTCGCCACTGTTTAATGGCCCACGTTTTGCCCTGCATCTGGAGGATGCACTGCAACAAATGTGGCAACAAAAGATGTGCTTAGGGTCTGACCATAAATAAACTTCGTGGTGCGTCTCAGAAGCATGCATCACACAAATACTTGAGGTTTATGATCACATTGGAAATGTTCTGATTCTGATGTTGGATGATCAGTCTATGCCTGAACTTTTTTGCATCGTTTTTTCCCTATACTACAAGCGGCACTTACAAAGTAAAGTTCAATATATTTGAGGACTTAACCTATAGCACTCACATTCAAAATACATTAATTCAGTGCTGAATTAGTCCATGTAGCGTGTATAATCTTTAATTTTAACATTTCTTGAATTTGTGAGCAAATCTCCTTCCTTCACGGGCGAACGCTTTTTGCCCGAGTGCAGCGGTGAAATCTGGTATGAACATTGGCACCGTTATGCCTTGGCACGCCAGTTAAGCCAACATTGCACTGTTTTGGATGTGGCCTGTGGTGAAGGCTACGGTGCCGCCATGGTGGCTAACACCGCATACAAGGTGGTGGGGGTTGATTTATCCGCTGATGTAATTCAGCATGCCAAAAACAATTATGGGCACCATACCAACCTGCAATTCGTTACGGCTTCATGTGAATGTTTGCCTTTTTCAGATGCGAGCTTTGACCTCGCGATCTCTTTTGAAACAATAGAGCACATTGAGCAACAGAAAGAGTTTATTTCTGAGCTCACGCGTGTTCTGCGCCCGGATGGGATATTGATCCTGTCCTCTCCAAACAAGCGCTTGTATTCCGATGCACATGATTATCACAATGAATTTCATGTGCGTGAATTGTATCGAAATGAGCTGGAAGAATTACTGCATGTGAGTTTCCCGCATATATTCTGGCTTGGCCAAAAATTATTGTTCCATTCCGCCATTTGGCCAGAAAATCAAGCCTGCACTACGGCAGAATATTTGGTTAACGACAATCAGCAAGTTACTGTAGCCAGCCAGCCTTCAGTCGAGCCCATGTATTACATCGCAGTCTGCAGTCGTAATCCAACCATGCTGCCCACCACGTTCAATAAACTTTCTTTGTTTAGTGACAGCGTCGAAATGGTTTATCAGGATTATGCCAAGCAAACCAGGCGCGTGATGGAGCTGGATCAACTTCTCAAAAATCGCGAGCATTTGATTGCTGAACGTGATAGCTTTCTCTCGCTCCGCACCCAACAAATGGAAGAATGCGAACACCTTATCGCTGAACGTGATGCACTTCTGGACATGCGTACCGGACAGTTAAGTGAACGCACCGAAAAATTAAACGTTTGTACCGAACAACTAAATGCACGTACTGAAGAAATAATCAAACTCAATACGCTTCTGACGCTACGCAACGAACAAATTGCTGAACAGGAGCATTTAAATGTTGCTCTCAACCAGCAAATTGACTATCGCGCCAGCGTGACCTGGTGGCTAAAAGCGCCGTTACGCTTCATTACACGTGCCATCAAAGGGAATTCTTGAATTAGCATGTTATCCCCAGCAATCGACATTATCATCCCGATCTTCAATGCCTATGAGGACTTGCAGCGCTGTCTCGACAGCGTGCTTCGCACCACCAAGCCCCATCACCGCATCATCATGATCGACGATTGTTCGACGGATAGTCGCATCGCCGACTATTTTGAGATGCAGCGTAGCACGGCAGACCCCCGTCTGTGGCTGCTCCAGAACGATACAAATCTCGGCTTTGTCAGCACCGTTAACCGTGGCATGACGCTCAGTCACAATGATGTTGTGTTGCTCAATTCCGATACCATTGTTACATCGGGCTGGTTGGAAAAACTTTGCTGTTGCGCCGATTCAGACCCGCATATCGGCACAATCACGCCGTTTTCCAACAATGCTGAAATTTGCTCTTTTCCGAACTTTTGCCAAGATAACGAGTTGCCGCAAGGAATGAATGCGGAGGACGTCAATTGCGCCATTGAGACAGCTGCCCTTCGCGTTTACCCAGACATACCCACCGGGGTCGGATTTTGCATGTTTATTCGACGCCGTCTGCTTAATAAAATCGGCCTGTTCGATGCTATTACTTTCCGTCTCGGCTACGGCGAGGAAAATGATTTCTGCATGCGGGCGCTGGCGGCCGGATGGCGTAATGTGCTGTGCGATGATACTTTCGTCCAGCATATCGGCAACTGCTCCTTTAGTACGAAAAAAGAATCACTGGCTGAAGAAAATATGCAGCGCTTGCTGGCTAAGCATCCGGATTATATGCAGCGTGTAATTGCTTTCATCGCGGCCGATCCGATCAAGCCGATCCGTCAGTTGGCACAGTCGTTCCTGACGCTCACCGGAGCGGCTGGCGACAAGCCCGGCATTCTGCATATCATGCACGGCCGTAGCGGCGGCACTGAGCAGCACACCCGTAGCTTGATGCACAGCGACGGCGGGGTCTACCGCCATTATTTGCTTATAACCATGGATGATGTCTGGCAACTTAAAGATGCCAACAGCGGTGAGCTGCTGACCTATCAATTCAGTCGGCAACCCGACCAGCTATGGACGGATTTTCTGGCCGGCCTATGTGCCAGTTTTCGTATCCATTTGTGCCATGTACACCATCTGGCCGGCTGTCGGCCGGGTTTGCTGGAAGCGATGCGTAACCTTGGCATTCCATTTGGCTTCAGTGTGCACGATTTTTTTCTGGCTTGTCCAACCATCAACCTGCTCGATGCCACAGGCATTTATTGCGGTAGTGAAACCGTTGCAACGCGCTGTCAGAATTGTCTTAACGCCCAGCCAGACTTTCGCGGCATTGATATCGTTGCTTGGCGCGCAGTGCATGCGGATTTCATTGATCGTGCAGCATTCGTGATTGCCCCCAGCGAGTTAGCCGCCGAGATGTTCCGCCGTTATTTTCCGCGCGATGATGTTCGCGTTATCCAGCACGGCGTCGATGTCACCGACAACCGCACTAATGCTCTTACATCAGCGCTATTGTTGCCGAAGGATGCGTACCACAGTATCGGTGTTTTGGGTGCCATTGGACCGGTCAAAGGTGCCCGCCAACTGGAGCGCTTAGTGGCGCGCAGCCGCGAACGCAAGCTGCCATTTCGCTGGGTTGTGGTCGGCTATTTGGATCGCCAGTTTCAACCATATCAGACTGCCGACGCCTTAATGACCGTGCATGGTCAATACACACCAGATCATATGGAAGCCTTACTCGACCATTATCGAATTAACCTGGTGGTGTTTCCATCCGCCGGGCCGGAAACCTATTGCTACACCCTGACTGAAGCCTGGATGGCTGGACGGCCCGCATTGGTGCCGCCGATCGGCGCGCTACATGAGCGTGTGCAAACGAATGGTGCCGGCTGGATCATGCAAGACTGGTGTGATACTGATGCTATTTTAGATGACATCATTTCGATATTACGGCCGGAAAACAGTACCGATTTTGCACACAAACAAGCTCAAGCACGGGCAGTGCCGGTCGCCTCGGTGCGCGACATGGCTAATGCCACCGAAATGGTTTACCATGAAGCGCTGTCGCGGCAAGCCGTCAAGTTTGCCGTACCGTTGCCACAAACCACTCTTTACACCGCGCTGCAAACCGCGCTGGGAGTGGCTGCCGCCGACAAACACCGTGCTCTATCAATAGGTGAACACTGGTTGCTGCGGCTCGCGCATCTTGGCTTGCGTTTGCGCTATACATTGCTTGGCCGCTGGCTATATCGCATCATCCCGGTTCGATGGCAACAAATCCTGAAGCAACGGTTATTGGCATAGGCATCTTTAAATAGCTGCCCCCCTGAACAACCTGGATCATTAGCGTATCCATTATGCTTTCATGGATGTTTAAGCGATGCGGATCGTTGTTGCTCCCTCTCTCACCCGGAAAGCAATAATATCCATGCTGAAAATCCTTGTAGAACTATTGAATAATGCTAATTCTGGAAGTTCTAACGTTTTTGTGCCATGATTCATCGTGGTTTTCTGAGTTGTTTTGGCTGTTAGCGAGGCAACCATTACCATGCTCTTTGCAAGATAGCCTTTGATTATTAAAATCAATCAATTAAATTATTTTGCATGGGTTTTTTTAACTCCGAAACCTTAGCAAGCAATAATAAATTGGTCTGATTTATTTAAATATAAATGCAAGTGATGCAGCAATGTAAATCAAGATGCGACATTGATCTTTGAGGATTCTTATAGAGTCGACCATTAAAATGGTTTAATCCATCCGTACTAAGCTTGTTCAAACCCACTCATCCTTCAACGAGTTTAGCGCGACGGTTCACTGTTTAATGATCGACGCTACAATGAAAGAACTGACGAACCAGGAGTTCTGGCTTTTATTTGAAATAAATTAAATATGATGAACATCTTACATAGCAAAGATTACATAGCGAATAAATGCGGCGTATTCACAGAGGTTGCCAGTGATATCTTTTCGACTCCTTTTTGGACGCCTGAATATTGTGCCGCACTTATTAAAGAGTTAGATTCAAGACCGGAATTATTTTATGCGCAAAATCCAGATGGATATTCCTCTTCTGAACTTAACCTCTATAATTTAAGCAGAATATTTTCAATAGATATTTGCAAACAAATTATGGACAAATGTCTTCCCTCTCTTCTTTATGTATTTCCACTGTTGAATATTCTAGGATTTACCTCTCCTTATTTTGTACGTTATGGACCGAATGATGTAAAGAATATGAAGCTGCACCATGACGTCTCTCTGGTGTCAATGCTGGTAAAGCTTAACGATGACTTTACTGGGGGCGATCTTGTTTTTCCTCGGCAAGATTACAATAATAAAGATCTTCCCGTTGGACATGCTCTTTTTTGGCCGGGACAGGTTACGCACCCTCATCAAGTTCTTGACGTAAAATCTGGAACTAAATTCTCATTAACTGTTTGGGCGTGGCCTGTTCCATGGACTTCCGAATATGGAATCGCAGTTGAAGAATTAAAATAACGTGGATTCACTTTCGAAGTCCAACACTTAATAATGGCTTATAGGGTTAGCCATTAAATAATCCGATTCGTCATGCCCGCGAAGGCCGGAATCCGGGTGTTCTGATCGACCTATTTGATGGCCAAGTCTATTAATCTAGCGCATCTGTTTTCCAAAAATCCCCACCAAAGGGGTTCTGAATCTCAGCACTTTTCGCGGTCTGAGGTTGAGCGATCCACTGTGCGTCGCAATTATTCCACAGTCATATCGGTCAACTTCATCGCCTTGGGGAAGAGATTGAGGACGGTTCTCAATAATGGATACCAATGATTTATGCTAATTTGCGAGTTCCATTTTGCAGTATGGATATGTGATTACGGCTCCAATTAATAACGAACATAAAAAAATCTGCTCAACATGACCTTACAAGAAACAATAGATGTGATTAAACGTGGTTGCGACGAGCTGCTGTTGGAAACTGAATTAAATAACAAGTTGGCACTGGGTCGTCCTTTGCGCATCAAAGCCGGGTTTGATCCAACCGCACCAGATTTGCATCTTGGCCATACCGTATTGCTCAACAAAATGCGGCAGTTACAGGAGCTTGGTCACCATGCGCTATTTTTGATTGGCGATTTTACCGGCATGATAGGCGATCCGACTGGCAAAAATACGACTCGCCCACCGCTAACACGCGAACAGGTTTTAGAAAACGCTGAAAGTTACCGTGAGCAAGTATTCAAGGTGCTGGACCCGGATAAAACCGAAATTGTTTTTAATTCTACTTGGATGGACAAATTTAGCGCGGCTGACTTAATTAAACTAGCGGCCACCCATACAGTTGCACGCATGCTTGAGCGCGATGATTTCGGTAAACGCTACAAGAACAATCAGGCAATCGCTATCCATGAATTTATTTATCCCCTGATACAGGGTTACGATTCGGTTACGCTCAAAGCTGACATGGAGTTAGGCGGTTCCGACCAGAAATTCAACCTGCTCATGGGGCGCGAGCTACAAAAACATTACGGCCAGCCTCCGCAATGCGTGCTTACCATGCCATTATTGTTAGGGTTGGATGGCGTTAACAAGATGTCCAAATCTCTTGGCAATTATATCGGCATCACCGAGTCGTCGCAGGAGATGTTTGGTAAGTTAATGTCTGTTTCAGACAAACTGATGTGGAGTTACCTGGAGTTGCTGTCATTTGAGTCGATGAGTACCATTGCAAAATGGCGCGCAGAGGTAGAGCAAGGGCGTAATCCACGCGACATTAAGGTGTTGCTAGCGCAAGAAATAGTCACGCGCTTCCATAGCCGGGCCGCAGCCGAAATGGCGCTAGCTGAATTCGAGGCGCGTTTCAGACAAGGTGTACTGCCAGAAGACATGCCGGAAGTAACGGTTTCCGCTAGCACGGGGATTATCGGCATTACTCAATTACTCAAGCAGGCCGGACTGGTAGAGAGCACATCGGATGCCTTACGTATGATTACTCAAGGAGCTGTAAAGCTGGATGGTGAACGGGTAATCGACAAAACCCTGCAACTGCAAATGGGTGTAGTGGTAGTGGCTCAGGTAGGCAAGCGCAAATTTGCGCGCGTGACGGTAAACTAGATTGAATTAGATGTTTGAAATTTCAGCATCAGTTCGATTTGACCTGACTGCGTTCAATGCAGATACCCACCATGCGGCTATCACGTATAGCGTTTAATTTGGCTACGCTGACTTTGACCCAAGATACGTTGAAGTCGGCAAGCAGAATCTGGGCAATATGTTCGGCCAGTGCTTCCAGCAGGTTGAAGTGGTGGTTGTTTAGTGCGCTTTGGATGTGGCGCACGATTTCGGAGTAATCAAGTGCATCGTGTATATCGTCACTCTGACAGGCGCGAGTATTCGGCAGGGCAATCTCCATATCCAGCTGCAGGGTTTGCGGAACGCGCTTCTCCCATTCGTATACACCGATGAGCGTTTCGACTTTAAGTTCGCGTAGAAAAATTATATCCATGAAGAAGTTGTTTGAGTTTGATTGGCTTGTATTTGCTTTGATAAATTTAAAAAAAGATATTGCCCCTAGCGCATTTTAAGGTATTTCAAATGATGTTCTTTGTTTTTGTTGTATGTGCCTATTTATTGGGTTCGATTTCTTTCGCGGTGATAACGAGCCGATTATTTGCATTACCCGATCCACGCACTTACGGCTCACATAATCCGGGCGCGACTAATGTACTGCGTAGCGGAAATAAATGGGCTGCGATATTGACATTGTTGGGTGATGCAGCGAAGGGCTGGCTGGCAGTGTGGGTGGCTCAATATTTTGAGCCACCCACTGGCAATTCGCTGCTGGTTGTGGCGGTGGCATTTGCTGTATTTCTTGGTCACCTTTTTCCTGTTTTCCTGCGCTTCAAAGGCGGCAAGGGCGTGGCTACTGCATTGGGTGTGTTGCTGGCGCTTAATGCGTGGTTGGGGTTGGCGGTATTGGCAA
>CAIRGS010000082.1 GCA_903878125.1 uncultured Nitrosomonadales bacterium
CAGTTGCATCAACGACTATTACTTCAACGTTCGGATAATCCTGCCGTGCGATCGATTCCAGCGCCTCGCGAAGCTCCGGTCGCCCCATGCTGCGCACAATGACGGAGACAAGCGGTAGAGCCGGTTGATTGCCAGGACTTACTGCAAGTGTTTTCTGTGAAGAATGGGTGGGGAAAATGCTGGGGGACATGGTCTTAAGTTCGTTGGTTTCGTTGATTAAAAATTTAACGGTGTTGTATTGCGCCTAATGTTAACCCACTAAACGCAGTAAATTGCATCCAAATTTGATCCATATGTAGATATTTCAGCAAAGCATCGCGCTGCTGCCTTATGGTCGCCTCATGCCCGCCAATGTTGAAAAAGCCTGTGAAGCATTTCATGGTGCTATTGCATAAATTAAAGCTGTACCCAATCTCGGATGAGCGCAGCTTGGCCATAATACTGACCATCTGGTGTCATCAAGTTCCATACTGTGGCGTCACGGATCATGAAACGCCGACCGGACTTCGCGATACGGATACCGGAATAGTTATTGATGACTCCATGTTTGGTAACAGTATCCAGCAGTTTAGCCCGCTCTTGTTGATTGACTGTTTCAGCCGATAGGCGTGATGGCAAAATTGTAAACTCTTCCCAGCTCATTTCGAACAAATCCAGCGCTCGCTGGTTACCATAATTGAATATTGGGTCTACCCCGATGCCATGGGAAAGAACCGCGAACGGAGCCAAAAAAAGTGCCTCGACAGCATTTTCTTGACTGATGCCATTATCAAAATTGGGTTTCCCAGTCCAATGTTGATAGCTTGAGCGCAGGATTTCAACATGATAAGTCAGGAAGGTACAATTATTTTTGTATGTCATAGAGTTGGTTCCGCGTTTCTGGACAGTATTTCCCATTTTTACAACATACCTCAGCCGTTTAATTCTGTCATGGTTGCTTCCATTCGCAAACTCTGTTGGCCGTGCTCTGCGCGGCTCTTGTTGAGCAAGATGATTACTTAACGGTCTGACCGAACTTCCGGGCTACCTCTGGCTTTGAATTTCCGATTTTGCCGGAGGAAATTAATTTCAGTGCAAATTATGACATTATGAGCATCATTCATAGCAATGGCATGAATTTGGTTTGAGTGCTTATGATGATGGTGGTAGGATGCGGAATCACTGTTAGATCATATTCAAGCAGCCAAGCTAAGTGGTGTGGTAATTTCGAGTAAGATGTATTGGTAGATCGAAGGTGGCAGTGAGGGTGTAGGGTAAAGCAAAATTATGTCGGGTTAATTGACTTAAATTACGGGGAATTCAAATGCATAACACAATTATGGTAAATTTATTCAGGCTATTTTTGGTAGTGATTTATTTTGCGATGAGCGCAGGTGCGCAAGCTGACATACACACTGCAACTGAGGCATACGAGAAAGGTAACTACCCAGCTGCGTTAAAAGAATTTCGTCGGCTTGCAGACAGTGGCGATGCAATTGCCCAATACAATTTGGGTTTAATGTACCAAAAAGGTCAAGGTGTTCATCAGGATTTCAAAGAGGCTGTGGAATGGTATCGACATGCAGTTAGGCAGGGTGATCCGGATGCACAGAACTCTCTTGGGGTTTTGTACCAGTATGGTGAAGGCGTAAAACGGGACTATGATCAGGCAGCATCTCTGTACCATAATGCCGCCGGACAGGGCCATGCAGGAGGGCAGTTTAATCTTGGGCAGGTTTATCATAATGGTACAGGTGTGCCACGGAACTACAGAGAAGCTGCATGGTGGTATCGCAAATCGGCAGCTCAAGGAAACTCAACGGCGCAGTTCAACCTTGGTGTGCTGTACGAAAATGGTCAAGGCGTTCCACAGGATTTCAAGGAAGCCGCATCGTGGTATCTAAAGTCAGCAGAACTAAAAAATGCAAAGGCGCAGTACACCCTTGGGGTGATGTATGAAAATGGCAAAGGCGTACCACAGGACTGGATTGAAGCGCACAAGTGGTATAACTTGGCAGCGGGAGAAGGGTATGAATCGGCTGAGAGAAGTAGAAAAAATATTGAAAACAAATTGGCGGCTGTGCAAATAGATCAGGCGCAAGCATTGGCACGAAAGTGGATGGCAGAGCATATCAAGTAATTGTTGAAGCATGTTGGTGGCGCGTCCTGAAATCAGGATCGCCACCTTATGATTTCCAGATAATAAATCAAATATTTTCGGCACCATCATCAGATGGAGTCTACCCCGGTTATACGAAAATAGATTGGCGGCCTGAATCAGGTTGTATCGTTTATTGACGACCGACCTCAATCGCACAACTTCCTACACATCCCCGCTCGCTAAAATCGCTGTCTTGCGATTGGTTAACCCCGGAAAAATTGAGGGATTAATCGAGAAAATTTTCCGGTGCGTGGGCAAGTATTCCGAATGCCTTCGCGACAGCGTGATGAGTGATGTTTCCATTCACGATATTGAGTCCTTTGCACAACGCCGCGTTATCCTTCAGTGCCTGCTTCCAGCCTTTATTTGCCAATTGCAGCACATAAGGCAAAGTTGCATTGGTTAGCGCCAGCGTAGAGGTGCGTGGTACAGCGCCGGGCATGTTCGCAACTGCATAGTGAATGACCCCTTCAACTACATAAATCGGGTTCTCATGCGTGGTGGGATGGGTAGTTTCGATGCAGCCGCCTTGATCTACTGCAACATCCACTATCACCGAGCCTTGGCGCATGGTTTTTAGATCATCGTAGCGTATCAGCTTGGGCGCTATGGCTCCTGTGACTAACACCCCACCGATGACAAGATCGGCGGTGGCTATCTGTTCCAGCAGATTGTGCCGATTGGAAAAAATCAACTGTACGTTAGCGGGCATGACATCGCTAAGATGGCGCAGCCGCTCCAGTGAAATGTCGAGAATGGTTACACTCGCGCCAAGACCTGCTGCCATTTTGGCGGCATTCATGCCCACTACGCCGCCACCCAGGATGACAACATGCGCAGGTGGCACTCCGGGGACTCCACCTAGTAGAACGCCTCGCCCACCATACAATTGTTCGAGATACTTGGCCCCTTCATGTACGGCCATGCGTCCGGCGACTTCTGACATGGGCGTAAGCAATGGCAATTCGCGTGTAGGTAATTCTATCGTTTCGTAAGCGATGCAAGTTGCACCAGAATCCAGATGTGCTTGGGTTAGTTTTTCATTAGCGGCAAAGTGAAAAAAGGTGAACAGTGTTTGACCAGGCTTGATGTACTGCCATTCTGGTTCAATCGGCTCTTTAACTTTAACAATCAGATCGGCATCCGCCCATATTGTTTCGGCATCGGGGACGATACATGCACCTACCGCAAGATATTGCTCGTCACTGAAATCACTGCCTGACCCTGCGCCCGCTTCGACCAGCACAGAATGCCCGGCTGCAATAAGCGATTCTGCGCCGGATGGAACCAATGCGACTCGGCTTTCGTTTGTTTTGATTTCTTTGGGTATGCCGATTTTCATGTGGTTGCCTCACTAAGGAGATCGTACGAAATGGATTATTTGGGGTCAAGGTATCCGTAATGAATTCGACTCATTCCACGGCGCAACTTTCAATAGCAATACCATTCCTGGCAGCGCCAGCAGTGCGCATATCAAAAAGAATCCCGGCCAGCCGACTCCTTCTACCAACCAGCCAGTCGCTGAGTTGACGAAGGTGCGTGGCATAGCTGCGAGGCTGGTGAATAGTGCGAATTGAGTGGCGGTGTAGGCGGGATGAGTGGTGCGTGCGATGAAGGCGACGAAGGCAGCTGTGCCTAGTCCAACGCCCAAGGCTTCTATACCAATTACTATGGCGAGTTGAGTGAGTTCGACGGTAGTAATTTCGGCGTGATACCCCACCGATGCTAACCAGAAGAAACCAAAGATTGATACCACTTGAACTACCCCAAACAACCACAAGGCGCGGTTGATGCCGATCTTTACCATCCATAATCCGCCAAGTAATCCGCCAATTACAGCGGGCCAGAGGCCCGCATTCTTCGCGATAAGGCCGATCTGTGTTTTGGAGAATCCCATATCCATGTAGAACGGGGTGGCCAGCGCGGTGCACATGCTGTCGCCGAGCTTGTAAAAGAACAGGAAGGTGAGGATAAGCAGCGCACTTTGCCAACCATGCCGCGTGATGAATTCGTGAAAAGGTTCGACAACCGCATCACGCAGGGATTTCGGTGGGTTAATATTCAATGGCTCTTTCACCATTAGCGTCATCGCCATTCCCGGCAACATGAACAACGCCGTAATGATAAATACGGTGCTCCACGGCATGAAATCTGCCAGGATCAGTGACAGTGAGCCCGGCACCAAGCCAGCGATGCGATAGGCATTTACATGCACGGCATTGCCCAATCCCAGTTCACTTTCCTCCAGCAATTCGCGTCGATAGGCATCCAGCACGATGTCTTGAGTAGCGCTTAGAAATGCCAATAGCGTTGCAATGTAGGCAATAGTTCGTAAATCGCTTTGTGGCGAAAACGCACCCATCGAGGCAATGACAACCAATAGACCCAGTTGGGTGAGCAGCATCCAGCCGCGCCTGCGACCAAGGAGAGGCAGGACATAGCGATCCAGCAGTGGCGACCACAGAAATTTCCAGGTATAGGGAAACTGAATCAGCGCGAATAGGCCGATGGTTTTGAGATCAACTTGCTCGCTACGCAGCCAGGCGGGCACCAAATTGAACAACAGGTACAGCGGCAGGCCGGAGCTGAAACCGGTAAATACGCAAATCAACATGCGTCGCGTGAATAACTGCGCGATCACGCTCATGGATTAAACAGCACGCTTGAAGCGATACACCGCTGTGCTACCTAAAAGATTCGGCAATAGTGTTATCTCGCTATCGCCAGTCATGACGCGTCGGTCGAGAATGGTCATTTTGTTATCGTGGCAGAATGTTTCAAAGTCATGCAGCGTACACAGATGAACATTGGGTGTGTCATACCATTGATAGGGCAAAACCTCAGACACTGGCATATTGCCTTGCAATATGTCCATACGGTTCCGCCAGTAGCCGAAATTGGGAAAGCTGACTATACCCTCACGCCCCACGCGCAGCATTTCCTGCATCAGAGGTTCCGTGTGACGAGTGGCCTGTAGCGTCTGCGACAGGATGACATAATCAAAGGCATCGCTTTCAAAACCAGAAAGTCCCGACTCCAAGTCGCCTTGAATGACATCCACTTGATTCTGGATGCATGCCACGATGTTATCGTCGCTGATTTCCACACCGTAGCCCCGCACCTTGCTCGTACCCTGCAAATAACGCAGCAGGCTGCCGTCACCGCAACCCAAGTCCAGGACGGAAGCGCCGGGTGGAATCCATGCCGCTATTGCAGCAAAGTCAGGGCGGGCCGCAGTGAGAGTGGAGTGATCGTGCGTGCTCATACAGTAAACTCGCTGGCAATATTGTCGAAGTAAGCGCGCATCACATTATGGTAATGCGTGTGCTGCATCAGAAAAGAATCATGCCCATGCGTCGAGGTAATCTCTGCGTAACTTACTTTAAGATGGTTATGAAGCAGTGCTTTGACGATGGCGCGCGAACGCTCCGGGGCAAAGCGCCAATCGGTGGTAAATGACAGTACTAGAAAGTTTGCGCGGGCAGTGGCGAAAGCTTTATTCAGGTCATCATTGTATTCCCGGGCGGGATCAAAATAATCCAGCGCCTTGGTCATAAGCAAATAGGTGTTAGCGTCAAAATATGCGGCGAACTTGTCACCCTGATAGCGCAAGTAAGACTCGATCTCGAAATCGACATCATAGCTGTAACTGTAATTATCGGAGCGCAGCCCACGCCCGAATTTATCTGCCATTGCATCGTTGGAAAGATAGGTGATATGCCCCAGCATGCGCGCCAAGCGCAAGCCACGAGTAGGTACCACTCCGTGTTCATAATAATTCCCGCCGTAGAAATCAGGGTCGGTCAATATCGCATTGCGAGC
>CAIRGS010000083.1 GCA_903878125.1 uncultured Nitrosomonadales bacterium
ACCCTACTCGATATCGTCATGGGCCTGCAACAGCCAACCGATGGCACCTTGGAGATTGATGGCCAACCTGTGATGCCCACAAATAACCGCGCCTGGCAAGGCCATATCGCTCATGTGCCGCAAGCCATCTTTCTGTCCGACAGCACCATTAAAGAAAACATTGCCTTTGGCGTACCCATAGACCAGATCGACCCCCAGCGCGTCAGGCAAGCCGCACAACAAGCGCAAATTGCCGACAGCATTGAAAGCTGGCCCAAGCAATACCAAACCTTTGTCGGCGAGCGCGGCATCCGCCTCTCTGGTGGTCAACGCCAGCGTATCGGCATCGCCCGCGCTTTATACAAGCGGGCCGATGTCATCATCTTTGACGAAGCCACTAGCGCGCTGGACAATGAAACCGAACAAGCTGTCATGCAAGCCATCGAAGGCCTCAGCAAAGACCTCACCCTGCTCATCATCGCCCACCGCCTCACCACCCTCAAAAACTGCACACAGATCGTGGAGTTGGGTGAAGGCGGCATCAAGCGCGCCGGCAGCTATCACGACATCGTGAATCAAACGGCACCAGTGACTCAGGAGAATAAAGAAATCAACCATCACCACATAGGGAAAATCTAATGAACGCCATTCCCTACGGACGCCAAGACATTAACCAGGCAGACATCGACGCTGTGGTCGCCGTGTTGCGCTCAGACTTTCTGACCCAAGGCCAGGTTGTGCCTGCCTTTGAAAAAGCTGTTGCCAATTACTGCGGTGCGCAGCATGCGGTGGCCGTCAACAGCGCCACCAGTGCACTGCATATCGCCTGCCTAACGTTGGGCGTTGGTCAAGGTGACATCGTCTGGACCACGCCGATTACCTTCGTCGCAAGCGCCAACTGCGCACTGTACTGCGGGGCATCGGTGGATTTTGTCGACATTGACCCGCGCACCTACAACCTCAGTGTTGAGTGCCTGGCCGAAAAACTGGCCCTGGCAGAAAAGACCGGCAAGCTGCCCAAAGTAGTGATCCCCGTGCATTTATGCGGCCAACCCTGCGACATGACCGGCATCCACGCACTCGGACGGAAATACGGTTTCAAGATCATCGAAGATGCCTCGCATGCTATCGGTGGCAAATACAAAGGCGAACCTATCGGAAACTGCCGTTACAGCGACATCACCATATTCAGCTTCCACCCGGTCAAGATCATCACTTCCGGCGAGGGCGGAATGACGGTTACCAATGACGCGACTTTGGCCCAACACATGCGGCTATTGCGTAGCCATGGCATCAGCAGCACCCCGGCAGACATGCAACCCCGCCCAGCACAGGAAATCTGGAATTACCAACAGATTGGCCTCGGGTTCAACTACCGCATGACTGACCTGCACGCTGCATTGGGTCTAAGCCAAATGCAACGGCTCGATGAATTTGTTACCCAGCGTCACGCCATCGCCAAGCACTATGACCAACTGTTACGCGGATTGCCGCTGCAGACCCCTTGGCAACATGCCGACAGCTATTCGGGCTACCATTTGTACGTCATTCGTTTGAAATTGGATGAAACCAGGAAAACGCAAAAACAGTTCTATATGGCACTTCATGCCGCAGGGTTAGGCGTTAATGTGCATTACATCCCTGTGTACCGCCAGCCTTACTACGAACAGTTGGGATTCAAGGTCGGCTATTGCCCGCAAGCGGAACAGTATTATTCAGAAGTGATCAGCATCCCTATGTATCCGGGATTAACGGATGAGCAGCAAGACTTTGTTGTACAAATCTTGCGCCGAGCATTAGAAGAATGAATGGCATCAACAAGCTTGGGTTGGGCACTGTTCAATGGGGTCTGTCCTACGGGGTTGCCAATCAGTATGGAATATCCACCCCGGAAACAGTCACGGCTCTACTTGGCGAAGCGAGGCAACATGGAATTACTGTTCTGGATACCGCGTCGCTGTATGGTCAATCCGAGGCCGTGCTGGGCCTGAACACACTTGAGGGATTCAAGGTAGTAACGAAAACACCCCGCTTTACGACACCTCACATTTCAGATGTCGAAGCCAAGCATCTTGGTGCGACATTTCAACAATCGCTGGATTTGCTGAAATGCAAAAAAACCTATGCACTCCTGATTCACCATGCTGAGAATCTTCTTGTTCCTGGCGGAGACAAGCTACTGGCCGCCATGAGGCAATTAAAGGAAACAGGATTAGTGGAAAAGATTGGAGTATCCGTCTACGACAGTGCGCAAGTCAATGCCGTACTGAAGAAATTCACGCCCGACTTGATCCAACTGCCGTTAAACGTGATGGATCAGCGCATGCTTGCAAGCGGTCATTTGGAACTGCTCAAAAATAAAGGGGTGGAAATCCATGTGCGGTCGGTTTTCCTGCAAGGCTTGTTACTCATGCCACTAGACAACATTCCTGCATTTTTTGAACCGATTCGTCCCTTGCTGGACCGTTGGCATGCTGCTGCCCATACACAGGGATTGACTGCGAACCAGGCCGCACTGGCTTTCGTCAAGAATCTTCCGTATGTCGACACCGTACTTGTCGGGCTGGAGAACCTGGAACAGTTCCGCTCATGCATCAATGATTTTACAATTGACATGAATTTTGATGCGGCAGAGTTGGCCTGCAACGACCCTGTTTTTGTTAACCCGTCGCTCTGGCAACTCAAGTGAGACCTTTGAAACTTGGCGTGATCGGCCTTTCGCCCGGCAATGGCCACCCCTATTCATGGTCGGCCATTTTCAATGGTTACGATCAGGCGACCATGATAAGCTGCGGCTTTTCGGTAATTCCTCGTTACCTGGAAAAACAACAGTTTCCGAAAGACGCAATAGCCGAAGCCAAAGTTACTCATGTATGGGCACAAGATAAAAAGATTGCGACTCATATTGCCAAGGCTGCATTGATCGACAATGTGGTCGATCACTACACGGACATGATAGGGCAAGTAGATGGGGTGCTACTTGCCCGCGATGATGCAGAAATGCACTACGAATTCGCCGCGCCATTTCTCAAGGCTGGCATACCAATCTACATTGATAAACCACTGGCACTGTCCGTCGCCGAAGCAAAGCAGCTCATTGCGCTTCAACAATATCCCGGCCAACTCTTTTCCTGTTCAGCATTGAGATATGCCAAAGAATTCAAGTTGTCTGAATCTGAATTAGCCCAGCTTGGCCGCCTGCATCATATCCATGCCACAGTGCCAAAAGATTGGGATAAGTATGCTGTCCATGTCATCGAACCGCTTTTACTGCTCGCAAAAAAACGGGGCACGATAGTGCGTACTCAAGCCTGGCGAAACAAGGATGCAACAACTTTGGTCGCTGAGTACAGTGAAGGTCTTCAAGTGCTCGTTAGCACCATGGGCTCATCAAACGCACCATTAACTCTAAGAGTCATGGGCGACTTGGGTTGGAAGGATTTGTTTTTTCAAGACAGCTATTCCGCTTTCAAGAGTGCGTTGATTGAATTCGTCCAAGGCATACTTCGTAAGGATGTGCGTATTGATCCAGAATTTATGCTGGAAGTTGTTAACCTGATCGAGTCCGGGAGAGCACCGTGAACCCAAGAACAATATTGATTACGGGCGGAAGCGGCAAGTTTGGGCGCACGCTCGTCAGCCATTTTTTGGCGGCAGGGGATCGCATCATTGCAACTTGCCGTACAGATGAATCGCTAGAAAAATTGCTGATAGAGTATTCGAGTTACGGCGACAGATTCGTAGGTGTCAAATCGGATCTCACTGAAAATGATGCGATCGCATTGCTACGAGAACAGCTTGATGCGCGGGATATCCGTCCTGATTGCCTGGTAAATAATGCAAGAAGCCTCAGTTTTCTAAAAATTGGCGAAGATGGATTAGTCAGTCGCGAAAATTTTACCAATGAATATTTGCTCGACGTTGTCGTTCCTTATGAACTAACAATGGCGTTAGCACAACAGCGAGATAGCCAATTACGCAAAGTGTTAAATATCGGTTCACAGTATGGGACGGTTGCCGCAAACCCGCATTTGTACAATGACCCGATGAAACAATCCCCACTGCACTATGGTGTGGCTAAGGCGGCGCTGGCACATCTCACCAAGGAACTGGCAGTTCGTCTGGCTGGCAAAAACATTCAGGTCAACTGTGTCGCGTTCGGCGGGGTGGAAGGCCGTGTCGACGAAGCCTTCAAACAACGCTATGCGCAGCTTTGCCCAATGGGGCGAATGCTGAGAGACGACGAAGTAGTCGGCCCGGTGGATATGCTGCTATCGGATAAATGCTCAGGCATTACCGGACATATACTCGCCGTCGATGGCGGATGGGGAATTTGGTAATGAAACATATTGCGATCATTTTGGCGCGCGGCGGGTCCAAACGTTTACCCGGAAAAAACGTCCTCGATTTCCATGGCAAGCCTATGCTTGCGTGGACAATCGAGGCCGCTTTGCAATCAGCTCAATATAGGCAAGTGCTGGTTTCTACGGACGACCCCGAAATTGCTGAGATTGCGCGTTCTTTTGGTGCGCAGGTTCCCTTTTTGCGGGACTCTGCGGCCGATGACATTACGCCATCGAGCGAGGCAACCCTTACTGCGCTTAGGCAGGCAGAACAACACTGGGGCGAGCAGTTTGATGTCGTATCGCAGCTCATGGCAAATTGCCCGCTCCGTGATGCAGGCGACATAACGGCCGCAGCTCAGAATTTTATAGAGCGGGATGCCGAGTCGCAGATATGCAGCTTCCGTTTTGGTTGGATGAATCCTTGGTGGGCGGCCAAGCTGGATGCCCAAGGCAACCCCGAATACTTATTTCCAGAAGCGCGGGTAGCGCGCTCTCAGGATTTACCGCCTTTATATTGTCCGAGCGGTGCAATATGGATTGCACGTGGTCCAGCTCTTAAGTCTGCAAAAACCTTCTACGTGCCAACCCACATCTTTCATTCGCTAAACTGGATGTCCGCTATGGATATTGATGATGTAGAAGATCTTGAAATGGCGAAAGCTTGCTTTGAGATCAAGAAAAATCAAGCTTTGGCATCATCTATCACATGAAAATTGCCTTCCGCACCGACGCATCTCTGCAAATTGGCACCGGCCACGTCATGCGCTGCCTGACGTTGGCCGACGCGATGCAGGCTGCTGGTGCGCAGTGCCATTTCATTTGCCGCGAACATCCGGGCAATTTGATTGCGCAGATTCGTCAACGCGGTTTTGCGGTAAGTGTTTTACCGGCTGCGACCAAAGCGCTTATTACTGACGAACAGGCCGTTGAGACGCAGTCAAACTATGCGGCTTGGCTCGGTGCCAATTGGACCGCAGATGGCGAGCAGACAAAAGTCAGCGTTGGCGCGGCGGCGGTTGACTGGCTGATTGTTGATCACTATGCACTTGATGCCCGTTGGGAAAAAACACTGCGCCCGCAGTGCCGCAAACTGATGGTGATTGATGATCTGGCCGACCGACCACACGACTGTGATCTCTTGCTGGATCAAAATTTAGGCCAAAATGTGCGTGACTATAGCCAGCTTGTACCCGAGGGTTGTACCGTTCTCGCAGGACCGTATTATGCTTTGCTGCGCCCTGAATTCGCCACCCTACGCGACGAAAGTTTGCGCCGACGCGCCACCCCGCAACTCAAACACTTGTTGATTACGATGGGCGGTGTGGATCAAGCCGATGCAACAGGCAAGGTTCTTGAAGCTCTACAGGATTGCCCGCTGCCAGCGGGCTTGCGCATCACCGTTGTGATGGGCCAACACGCACCTTGGCTAGAGCGCGTTCAGTTGCTCGCAAAGAGAATGTCACAACCAACAGAGGTAAAGGTTAATGTCAATAACATGGCACAACTGATGACTGATAGCGATTTGGCCATCGGCGCTGCAGGTAGCACATCATGGGAACGCTGCTGTTTGGGTTTGCCTACCTTGATTGTGGTACTCGCAGAGAATCAGCGTAATGGTGCCGCTGCTCTTGTGAAAAGTGGCAGTGTGCAGGCACTTGATAACGTGGACGCTATTCCTCAGACCCTGCAATCAATACTCAACTTGCTTGTTACATCTGATGCGTTAAGTCAATTAAGTCAAAAAAGTTGTTTGGTCACCGACGGACAAGGCACGAGCCGTGTGAGAAAGGCACTTAATGAGCGCCATGGTTAATGCCTCTGCGAGTCAAGATTGCCTAAGGCCGATGACCGCTGCCGATCTCGAAAGCGTTTTAAAATTACGCAATCACGCCGAGATTCGACGCTATATGCTCACCCAACATGAAATTTCAATCGAAGAGCATATATTGTGGTTTGATCGCGTATCGCAGAACACAGGTATAGAGCTGCTGGTGTTAGAAATAAATGAGGAGTGTTGTGGGTTTGTCCAATTCAAGGAAACAAATTACCACGGGGTGGTGGACTGGGGCTTTTACGCCGCCCCTGATGCACAGAAAGGGACGGGTAGGAAACTCGGGCTAGCTGCGTTAAACCACGCATTCAAAAAAGAAAACCTGCACAAGATTTTCGGGCAAGCACTGCATTGGAATCAGCCTTCAATTGAATTTCATAAATCGTTAGGCTTCGTGCAAGAGGGAATACTGCGTGACCAGCATTTCGACGGCGCTGGATATCACGACCTGATCTGCTTCAGCATGCTTAAGCGTGAATGGGTTGCCAAAGAATCACTGACAGGAATAAATAAATGATCACCATCGGCAGCAGAAAAATCGGCGCTGGCCACCCGCCTTTCATCATCGCCGAAATGTCCGGCAACCATAACCAGTCACTCGAAAGGGCATTGGAAATTGTCGAGGCCGCCGCCAAGACCGGGGCGCATGCGCTGAAGATTCAAACGTACACACCAGACACCATGACGCTGGATCTGGATGAACGCGAGTTTCATATCAACGACCCGGGCAGCCTGTGGGCAGGTACATCGCTATACAAACTTTACGGCCAAGCCTACACCCCTTGGGATTGGCACCAACCGATTTTCGAACGAGCGCGTGAATTGGGTATCATCGCCTTCAGCACCCCGTTTGATGACACGGCGGTAGACCTGTTAGAAAGTCTGGAGGTGCCGTGCTACAAAATAGCCTCCTTTGAGAACACTGACCTGCCGCTAATCCGCCGTGTCGCCGCCACCGGAAAACCGGTGATCATATCTACCGGCATGGCCAGCATCGCGGAACTCGACGACACAGTACGCGCCGCTCGTGGGGCCGGCTGCAAAGACCTGATTCTGCTCAAGTGCACCAGCACCTACCCGGCCACAGCCGGCAACACCAACATCCTGACCATCCCGCATATGCGTGAATTGTTCGGCTGCGAAGTCGGCTTGTCCGATCACACCATGGGCTTGGGCGTATCGGTTGCCAGCGTAGCACTAGGCGCAACCGTGATCGAAAAACACTTCACACTTAACCGCGCCGACGGCGGGGTGGACAGTACCTTCTCAATGGAACCCGCCGAGATGGCGCAACTGGTGGTAGAAACTGAACGCGCCTGGCAGGCGCTGGGTCAAGTCAGCTATGGTGCCACCGAGGCCGAGAAAAAATCAATTGTGTTTCGGCGGTCGCTGTACGTCATACAGGATTTGAAAGCGGGCGATGTGCTGACCACAGACAATGTGCGCGCAATTCGGCCGGGCTTGGGATTGCCGACTAAGTATCTAGAGCAGGTGCTGGGAATGAAAGTGAAGCAGGATATTAAGCACGGTACGGCCTTAAGTTGGAAAATTTTCCATTAAGGCACTCATGTATAAAGCCCTTATCATTGGTTGTGGAAACATCGGCGCAATGTATGACTTTGAGACCGAGTCGATTTCGACCTATGCAAAGGCATTCCACCTTGACCCCGAAATTATATTTGAGGTTTATGACATCGACCCCAAGGTTTCCGTCATGGTTGCAGAACGCTATGGCGTCCGATGTTTGTATGAGTTAAATCCAGAGATTTACAAAGAATATGATATCGCTGTGATATGCACACCCACCTTCACACATCACGAATACCTTTCAAAATTGCTTGAGCAGGGACCGCGGTTATTGATCTGTGAGAAGCCTGTTGACACTGATCTAGTCCGACTGAAAAAAGTCCTCAGTCTTTATCGAAGATCGAACACTAAAGTATTGGTGAATTTCTTTCGCCGTTTTCAACCAGCAATTATTCAATTAAAAAAAGACATTGAGGACATCCTTGTTGAAGAGCGTTGCACCAATATCGTCGTCACATACCAACGTGGGTTCCATAATAACGCCAGCCATGCAATTGATCTTTTGGAGTTACTTTTTGGTTCAACGATTAATCTTTCAGAGGCGAAAGTAAGCCACGGTGTCTGCGATGAGTTCGATGCTGACCCTACACTAAGTGTGTCATGTGTATTCAATGACGCAAACTTACAGTTCGTTGGACTGACCAACGCTGAATTTTCTCATTTCGACATTTCGATATATTTTCAAAGAAGTGCTGTGTTCCTAAAAAATGGCTGCGATGAAATTGAAATTGCATCTACCAGCACTAAGCAAGGAAATTTTTATCCCAAGCTAGTTTCTCGTAGTCGCCAGGTTGGCGTAGTTGAGAACTACATGATCAATGTAGTTTCACACGCAAAGCGCATGTTAACAGGCGAGGTATCAAATGATAATTTCTTGGGAAGCATAAGTATTTCAGAGCGTATTTTAGAACTACAAGGACACTAATTAAATGAGCAAACTTGCAATATTGGGTGGGGTGCCCGTAAGAACGACAGACTTTCCCAATAGAGTCTCTATGGGAAGTGAGGAGAAAAGTGCCGCGCTACGTGTGTTGGACTCGGATGTGCTGTCCGGATTTGTGGGAGCAGCTGGGAAATTTTTCAACGGCGGAAAAGAAGTTATTGATTTCGAGAATTTGTGGGCTAGCACATATGGATTTAAGAATGCAATCAGTGTCAATTCATGGACAACAGGCTTGCAAGTTGCTGTAGGCGCGGTAGGAATTGAACCGGGGGATGAGGTTATCTGCCCGCCTTATACAATGTCAGCAAGCGCTACAGCAGTCTTGTTTTATGGTGGCATTCCAATCTTCGCTGATCTGGATCCGAGTCGATATACCTTGGATCCATTGGCAGTTGAGCGCTGCATCACGCCAAGAACCAAGGCAATCATGGTTGTTCACTTGTTTGGATATCCCGCAGACATGGATGCAATTATGGCCATTGCAAAGAAGCATGGTCTCAAGGTTGTTGAAGATGCGGCACAGGCCCCCGGAGTTTTCTACAAAGGTAGGCCGGTTGGCACGATAGGGGATGTTGGAGGCTTTAGTCTCAATTTCCATAAGCACATTCACACTGGTGAGGGTGGGCTGATAGTCACGAACAGTGATGAAATAGCTTTGCGGTGCAGGCTCATTAGAAATCATGGTGAGAATGCAACCGAAGCATATGGCGTGGGAGATATATCAAACACGATAGGAAGCAATTATCGCTTTACTGAACTTCAGGCTGCAATCGCTATTGAGCAATTTAAGAAACTGAAGGGTTTTCTTGCACACCGTACCCAATTAGGTCAGTACTTAAGCACACGACTGTCTTCAATTCATGGTTTGACAGTTCAGAACATGGAAAGTGGGAGCACGCATTCTTACTATATGTACCCAATACGTTTCGATGAGGCTGTGATTGGAATATCCAGAAATCTCTTTTTACGTGCAGTGACAGCAGAGCTGCCAAAACCAAAATACTGGGATACAACTCCTTTGGCTGAGGGCTATGTAAAGCCACTATATCTAAATCCGGTCTACCAAAAAAAGATTGCTATTGGGAAAAAAGGATTTCCCTTTAACTTCAATCCCGGTGTCACCTACGAATACCCCAAGGGCTTGTGTCCCGTGACTGAAAAACTCTATGAGAAAGAGTTGTTAGTCACGCCACTCGTTCGTGAAGGAATGAACACGGATGACATTAAAGATTTTGCTGACGCAATTGAGAAAGTAATTGGCAACGTGCAAGAGCTGAAAGAGTCCAATGAAAATGATAGTCACGGCAAAATCTTTGATCCGCTTAAAGCAATCGAAGATCATGTAAAAAAATGATCCAGGATTTTATCCGCAACAAAAATGTCTTATTCGCATTTGGCGATCCCGGCGGTGCAAAGCAAGTGCTTTCCTTTGCCACAAAATATCGAAACCTATTCAATTCGGTCGTGGCCGTATCGGACAGAATCCATCCTTTTTATCAAGATTTCGATGTAAATGTTGAAGATTTCAAGAGCAAAACACCGCAAGAATGGTTGAGTTCAACAAAAGTTGATTTGCTTGTTACTGGCACAAGTGTGCCGTTGAGTCTTGAAATTATTTTGGTTTCAGAAGCGTCGAAGCATGGTGTAGCATCAATGTCATTCATTGATCATTGGACCAATATGGCCAAGCGCTTTCGCGTGGCAGATTCACTTGTTCTTCCTGACTGGATTTGTGTTATTGATGATCGAGCGCGCATGCTTGCCATAGAAAATGAGTTGCCAGCTGAAAAAATATGGGTAACGGGAAATCCGTATTATGAATTTTTGGCTGCCTGGAAACCGAAGATAAATCATGATGATTTTTTGATGGATATGGGCATTCCCAGAGATGCCAAGTATGTTCTATATGCACCTGAACCATTATCTTCATTTGGACTGGAAAAAAAATACGGATTTACAGAGTTGGAAGGTATCCACTTGATATATGAAGCCATGGGTCGACTTCTTGGCGATACAATATATATCATCATAAAAGGTCATTCGAATCAAAAGCATGAAATATTTCTCGACTATGTTGCCAAGCAGGAAGTCGATCATGTTTTATATTTTCAGACGCTGGATATTAATACGTGTAGTTATTATGCTGAGTGTGTTTTTGGATTCTTTTCAAACAGCCTTGTCGAAGCAAAAATTTTAGGGCGAAAAGTAATAAGGCCGCTAGTGTTACTGCGTGATGGGGTAGATGATTCGCTGGAAGTAATGGAGTCCTCCAATTTTATTACGACACGAAGTTTGGTCGATTTGGAAATAGCATGCCGACAGATTGTCATTAAGTGATTTGTTTGTTTTGTTATGGGCGCACATTAAAGTGGTTGATGTTGAACAAACTATATAATTTTACGGAAAGTGCTTAA
>CAIRGS010000084.1 GCA_903878125.1 uncultured Nitrosomonadales bacterium
CTGAATCAGGCTGGAAGAGCTGTTGGCAAAAGCGTTCTGCAACATTGCCATCATCATCAGTCCCGGAATAAGGAAGGCCGTGTAATGCACCCCCGGATACACCTCGACATGCTGCGCCAGCACATGCGAAAAAATCAGCAGATAGAGCAATGCGGTCAGCACTGGAGCCAGCACGGTCTGGAAGCCCACCTTCCACACCCGGAATACCTCCTTGTAGAGCAGACTGTAAAAACTCAACGCCCTCCTCACTGCACGGCCCGCCCCACCAAACGCAGGAAGACCTCTTCCAAATCAGGCTGCTGCAAGGTCATCTCCTGCACCGCAACTCCAGCCACACGCAGCTCCGCCAGCAATGACTCCAATGCTTGATAGGATGGTAGTGTCAGCAGGTAATCGCCGCTCGTCTGTTCGACCACTTGCGGCAACAATGTGGCCGGTAAATCACCCGCGAGTTTCAACCGGACGCGACAACCAGCCAAGCTACTAAGTAGATTTTGTGTGCTATCCAGCGCGACAATCCGGCCGTGTTTGAGCATGGCAATTCGTGTGCATAAAGCTTCCGCTTCTTCCAGATAATGGGTAGTTAACAGAATGGTGTGCCCATCGCGGTTAAGCTGCTGAATGAAGCGCCATAACGATTGACGCAGCTCCACGTCCACCCCGGCAGTCGGTTCATCCAGAACAATAACTGGCGGCTTATGCACCAGAGCCTGCGCCACCAAGACACGGCGCTTCATTCCACCGGACAGGCGACGCATATTGGTATCGGCCTTGTCGGTCAAATCCAAGTGGTGTATCACCTCATCGATCCAGGTGTCATTACGACGAAATCCAAAAAAGCCAGACTGCAAACGCAACGTTTCGCGCACTGTGAAAAAAGGATCAAACGCCAACTCTTGCGGCACCACACCCAACAGGCGGCGGCTAGCACGATATTGCTTGACTACATCGTGCCCCAGTACGGACAGCTGCCCATCATCTGGCAGCGCAAGGCCGGCCAGCAGGTTAATCAGGGTAGTTTTGCCCGCACCGTTGGGGCCAAGCAAGCCGAAAAACTCACCCTGCTCGATACGCAAATCCACGCCGTCCAATGCTTGTAATTGGCCATAGCGCTTGCGTGCTTGGCGCACATCAATGGCAGGTGGAGTCAAATTGAATAACTCAAGGCTGAGCGGAATCATTACCGCTTAGCGGCAGCATGTCCACAACGCCATACAAACGGGCCAGGCTTAATAAATTCTCCGGAACATGAGTGAAACACAGTTCCACACTACTACGCTGCGCCTCGCGTAGCCACGCCAGCATCAAACTGACTGCGGCAGAATCCACCATCTCTACTTGGGCCAGGTCAATCACCAGCGGTGTTTCACCAGCGGCCTGCAAGCCATTTTTGAACAAGGGTGTAACCGTTTCAATGGTCAGATGGCTCGGTACTGGCACACAGCCTTCGTCGCGGCTGATCACTTGGACGCCGCCTTGGGCAGTATTGTGCCGGTCTTTGCCTGGTTATTATCCACAAGCGTTTTAATCAATCCATCAATTCCGCTCTTCTGGATCTCCTCGGCGAAGGTACCGCGATAGTTGGTTACTAAACTCACGCCTTCGATCGACAAGTCGTACACTTTCCAGCCATTAGCCGTTTTTTCCATATCATAATTTACAGGCAGAGGTGGTTTGCCTTTGTTAAGAATTGAAGTTTTTACAGTCACATCAGTGGCATCATTTGCCATTTTTAGCGGCTTCACTTCCACCCCCTGATCCTTGTAGGTAGTGAATGCGGTGGTGTAGGTGCGTACCAGCAAATTTCGAAACTCAATTTCCAGGTTTTTCTTCTGCTCAGGGGTAGCATTGCGCCAGTTCTTGCCTACGGCAAGTCTGGTCATATGCGTAAAGTTAAAATGTGGCAGCACCTTTGCATCCACCAATTCAGTAACTTTTTTCTTGTTACCGGTCTGAATATCCTTGTCCTGCTTAACGACGGACAGGACTTCATCCACGGTATTTCTGATTAGCGCTTCCGGTTCTGGTATGTCCGCCCGCACGCCCAGTGACACACACGCCAGCAATACCCCCACCCACGATGCAATTATTTTTTTCATATTTATATCTATCCGTACGTTATTTATTAGGCGGCTTGGAATCTTCAGCCTTGCTATATAAGAACCTGCCGATTAAATCCTCCAGCACCATGGCAGACTGAGTTTTCTTGATTTCGTCGCCAGCCTTCAGAAATGCTTCATCACCACCTGGAATCAGGCCGATGTACTGTTCGCCCAACAATCCTGCAGTCAGGATATTGGCGAATGTATCTTTGGGGAACTTGTAGCGCTTGTCTATCGTCATCGTCACTTTAGCTTCATAGCGCTCGGGGTCGAGGCTGATCTGCGCTACCCGTCCAACGAGTACTCCAGAACTTTTGATGGATGCCTGGGACTTTAGGCCACCGATGTTGGAAAAATGAGCCTGCAACTGATATGTCTCGGACATATTGTATGTACTCAAATTCCCCACCTTGAGCGCAAGCACTGCCAATGCACCCAAGCCTGCCACGACAAATATGCCGACCCATAAATCCAGCGTGGTGCGTTTCATACTACTCCCCTTGAAACATGAATGCGGTCAAAATAAAATCCAAAAACAAAATTGTCAGCGACGACTCGACTACTGTGCGTGTGGTTGCACCGGACACCCCTTCTGCGGTGGGTGGTGCGTCATAGCCTTCGAACAATGCTATGGCAGTCACTGCCACTCCAAACACGAAGCTCTTAATCATGCCGTTCACGATGTCGTGCTGGAAATCGACCCCAGCCTGCATTTGCGACCAGAACGAACCTTCATCCACGCCGATCAGCACCACCCCCACCACATATCCACCAAATACGCCCATGGCGGAAAATAACGCCGACAGCAGCGGCATAGAGATGACCCCAGCCCAAAAACGAGGCGCCACCACGCGCGCCAACGGGTTGATTGCCATCATCTCCATCGCGGAAATCTGTTCGGTAGCCTTCATCAAACCAATCTCCGCAGTCATCGCCGAACCAGCGCGACTCGCAAACAGCAGAGCCGCCAGCACTGGCCCCAATTCGCGCACGAGGCTTAGCGCCACGAGTGATCCCAGTGCAGATTCAGCGCCATAGCGTTTGAGTGTCTCATAGCCCTGCAACCCCAACACCATGCCGACAAACGTGCCGGCCACCAAAATTATAATAAGCGACATCACCCCACTGGAAAACAGCTCTTTGATGGTCAAGTGAAAGCGCCGGAAGCTGGTTCCGGAATAAAACAGGATCATCATGAAGAAACGGGAGGCATATCCAATACGCCATACCGCATTCACAATACGATGTCCCAAGGACCTCAAATTTTCAACGATCATCATCGCTCGGGCCGCAAATTCAAATCTTGCCCGTAATCGCCGCAGGGATAATGGAATGGAACTGGGCCGTCCATTTCGCCATGCACGAATTGATGCACAAAGGGCTTATCAGAAGAGCTGATTTCAGCTGGAGTCCCTTCTGCAACTACCACTCCATCGGCAATAAAATAAATATAGTCAACGATCTTGAGCGATTCCTGCACGTCATGCGTGACCACTACCGAAGTCGCGCCCAGCGCATCGTTCAGACGACGAATGAGATTGCCGACCACGGTAAGTGAGATGGGATCCAGTCCGGCAAACGGCTCGTCGTACATAATCAACATTGGATCCAGCGCCACCGTGCGCGCCAGCGCCACGCGTCGCGCCATACCGCCTGAAAGCTCAGCAGGCATCAAGTGATGCGTGCCGCGCAAACCCACCGCATGCAGCTTCATCAGCACTAAATCCCGGATGATTTCTTCCGGCAGATCAGTATGCTCGCGCATCTGGAACGCCACATTGTCATACACGGACATATCCGTGAATAACGCCCCGAATTGGAAGAGCATGCCCATCCGGCGACGCATGTGATACAAACCTTTATGATCAAGCTCATGTATCACCTGCCCATCAACTTTCACATAGCCACTGCTTGGTTTGAGCGCACCGCCGATAAGCTGTAGCAATGTAGTCTTGCCGCAACCGCTACCGCCCATAACAGCAATCACCTTACCCTTGGGGAAAGTGAGATTGACACCTTTTAGTATGGGGCGGCTGTCATAGGCAAAATTGACGTCGCGAATTTCGACCAGCGCTTGAGATGACACGTATCAACACCTAGATTGTCCGGTAGACGGCCATTCTAAACCATGCCCTCGCTTAATCGCAACATTAGCCTCTACAGATTTGGTGAGCAACGAAGCTGTCTCGTTATTGACGGAAGGGATTAACTGTATTTTCATAGTACAGCACTCCAGGTTCTTAGAAATAGTCACTGCCATTGGAAATCAACACGTCAACATGAACGTTTGCTTCAGGTTCCACTCGCGCGTTCATTCCAAAGGTATAGCCAGTCGATAATGTTAAGCCAAAAGCGTCCCAACTCCAAAAGTGGCACCATCAAACGTTTGAAATCGGCTGCTTCTGGGCTATCCCTGTCGAATACAGGGCTTGCGGGGTAATCTGGCTTAGGCCGCACATCACCTGAAACACATAAAAAATTCATTACAAATCAACTCTTGAATAAGTAACTTGAGAAGCACAATGGTGGAACATCAAGACTTGTTCGGGGTGTAAGCGGGGTGATAAAACTAGCCAACCCCCTGGTAAAATATTTACTGTTTTGATTTTAAAGTATACTTATGATTTTAAATGTCCATGAAACCGTCCCAATAAGATTTTTATCTTTTAGTATTTTATCGGGGTCTGCCTTACGTCAAGCCAAAATGCAGTGCACCACGCTCAGTGGCAATTACGATTTATAAATCTGCATGAAATTTTAATGATTGCTGAAACACTAGCGAGCACATCCGTATTTACAAGCGGTTAAAGCATCGTGCTGAGTAATGCTTGATGGAGAAGCCAGCATGAGAAAGCATCATTGCGCAAAAATCCAAGGGCGCAGAAGCATGACTGTCTGCGTCTAACGCCCCGCTCGAGCATAATACTACTCGCTACGTTCGCGGCTCCCGCCCCTGGGTGTCGCAAACTTGAAACTTTAGGCGTCGTGACGATGCCTTTGAATCGTCACAATTTACAGGGGGAGAGTAATTATGATGTTTAAGAAAATCATTACAGCAATTTTTGTTATGGCACTAATTTCCATATCTGGCTGTGCGAATATGAATGATGTTGTGCGGGCAAAAGAAACAGGTAAAGAAGGGGTAACTAAAACCTACTCTGTAACGTCAGACCAAGCTTGGGAAATTGCCAAGGCAGTTTTTCGTTGGGAGGGATCGGACACTATTGAAGAACACAAGAACGAAGGCTATATGCTAACGAGCAGTGGATTAAACGGTTACTCTTATGGAGCTGTCATGGGTGCTTGGATTAAACCCATTAACAAGAGCAGCACTGAGGTTACTGTTATTACGAAGCGGAGAATTCAGACTGACATATTCACGACTCTAACAGAAGAAACCTATCACAAGCGATTTGCACAGGCGGTTGAAATTACAAAGGGAGGAAACCCCCTTCCGCGTGTGGCACCCTAAGCAAACCAATAGGTAGAAAGGGAGGACTGGCGAGAGCCAGCCCTCCCTTATCAATCCATACGTACGGTTTTGCGAGTTATCGCCTTTGGCGACATCTTTGCTAACCTCAATTTCCACTTTCCCGCCTAGCAGGTTGGGCTAAATGAAATGAAGCCCAACATCGCAGGCGGATAAACGCATGCTTTACCGATGTACCAATGCAGTGAGAGGCACATATGGCTTGGTTCTTGCGGCGACTGGCAAAAGACAAGCACACCCGTGCCTGCCTCCAGGCCTAGCATCAGCACGGCATCTGGCGGTATCGGATTGTGGGTGAGCAAATAGATGATGGCGTAGATGGTTGCGGTGAGTGGTGGAATGTTGGGCTTCGCAAGCTCAGCGCCAACCTACATGTAGCCCAGGCTACGTTACTTTGCAGGTGATAGTCCTGTGGCCAGATTTTCACAAAGCCGATGACTACGTAGGGCGGCAAGGGCGATGAACATAATCCAGATAAGAGGCGTGGTACATCTGAGGCAAATGTAATGAGGAGGCGATAAAATTGGAGCGCCACCGCAATAACGGTTTACTTCAACGAATATTGAGTCGCTAAGCCCATTTATAAACGTTCGGTTTGATGAGCCAATAGAACAAGCTATAATCACTTATTCTTAGCATCTAACCGAACGACAAACCCATGCCAAACGACAACGAACTTACACCTAGTACCGACAAGCTCTCACCTAGCACCGACAATCCTATGCCTGTTGTCGGCAAGCCATCGTCTAAAAAAGACATACCCATGATTCCGATGGATGACTGGGATATTGATGACAATCCTCCCTTGGTTCCCGCTTATCCCGATGTTCCCAAGGCTCTCAATGAGAACCCCAATCCGATCGCTGATCCCAGAAACTATCCCAAGAAAAAGCCGGTCAAGCGTGAAACCAGCCCTTCCGGCTGGACAGACATGTCACATATTCTGCCGCCGGAAATACACCCCTTGTATAGAAAAGGATGGCTCGGCGCGCTTGAGCTGAATAATCGCGTTGTTATGGCGCCAATGACCCGTAGCCGGGCGGGGATAGGCAACGTTCCGAATGAGATGAATGCAATGTACTACTCTCAGCGCAGTTGTGCTGGCCTGATGATTTCCGAACCCACTCAAGTTTCTGCCCAAGGAATTGGTTATCCGGGTACACCGGGCATATCCACCCGCGAACAAATAGACGGCTGGAAAATGGTGACAGCCCACGTTCGCAGAACGGGGGGCAAGCTTTTTATGAACCTATCACATGTTGGCCGAATCTCGCATCCATCATTGCAGCCATTCCAGAGTTTGCCAGTCGCACCCTCTGCTATTCAACCGGCAGGGGAGGTTTTCACACCACAAGGTATGGTGCCTTACGTTGCACCCCGTGCGCTTGAAGTTGCCGAGATGGCGGGCATTGTCGAGCAATACAGGCAAGCTGCGCTTAATGCCGAGGAAGCATGGCTGGACGGCATAGAAATTGATGCCGCGAATGGATATCTGCTCGACCAGTTTTTGCGGGATAGCACGAATCAACGGACGGATGAGTACGGTGGCTCAATCGAGAATCGCTGTCGCTTGCTGTTTGAAGTAATTCAGGCAGTATGCAGTGTGTATCCATCGCAAAAAGTCGGCGTGCGTCTGTCCCCGGTCAATCCGTTAAACGACATTTCCGACTCAACGCCGCAAGAGACCTTCGAATACGTTGTCGAACAGTTGAATCGTTTCAATCTGGCTTATATACACATCGTTGAGGAACATCCTTCAACGTTCAATTTTAAGCGCTTACGCACGTTATTCAGGGGCAAATACATCGCGAATGGCGGTTACGATGCAGCACGTGCCGAGGCAGCGATCGTTGAAAAGACCGCTGACTTCGTATCATTTGGCGCGCTCTTTATTTCCAACCCGGATTTACTATTGCGGTTGCGGGAGCGTAGAGATTACAACCCACCAGATACGGCAACGTTCTATGGCGGCGATGCCGCTGGCTACATCGATTATCCATCGTTGCCATTTTAGTATCGCGGTAATAAGGGCGCTTGTTTTTGGCAGCGATACGTAATAAAGCCCCGCTGCTTGCGGCGGGGCTTTAACTGCGTTTTTCAATCTGCTGGTTTTCAGCCAGCTTTCGCCCCGAGGGTCGGGAATTGAACTTACCGATTTATATCTTTTCGCGAAAGTCTATAGCCCGGCGTCAGCGCGCAGGGCAGATGCCTTGTCTGTTGCTTCCCAGGTAAACTCTGGTTCTTCGCGGCCAAAGTGGCCGTAGGCAGCAGTGCCGGTATAAATTGGGCGCAATAGCTCGAGCATTTGCACAATGCCTTTTGGCCGCAAGTCGAAATGTTTTTTAACCAACTCCGCAATCTTTTCATCAGGAATTTTGCCAGTGCCATAACTGGTGACCCACACACTGGTGGGTAAAGCCACGCCAATCGCGTAGGAAATCTGGATCAGGCACTTGCTGGCCAAGCCAGCAGCTACGATGTTCTTGGCGATATAACGGCCAGCGTAGGCCGCAGAACGGTCTACCTTGGATGGATCCTTGCCGGAAAATGCGCCGCCGCCGTGCGGAGCTGAGCCGCCATAGGTATCCACAATAATCTTGCGCCCGGTCAGGCCGCAGTCGCCTTGAGGGCCACCGATAACAAAACGGCCAGTGGGATTGACCAAATACTTGATGTCGCCTTTGATAAACTCCTGTGGTAGCACAGGCTTGATAATGTCTTCAATGACGGCTTCACGAATGGTCTCTAGCAACATCTCGGGGGCGTGCTGAGTAGATAGCAATACCGTGTCGATGGAATGTGGTTTGCCCTCCACATAGCGGATGGTGACTTGCGCTTTAGCATCCGGACGCAGCCAATTAAGGCGACCATCACGACGCAGTTGCGACTGGCGCTCGACCACGCGGTGCGCCAAATAAATCGGCAGCGGCATCAACGTAGGCGTTTCATCGCAAGCATAGCCGAACATCAGGCCTTGATCGCCCGCACCCTGATCCATGTACTCATGAGATACGCGGTCAACGCCTTGAGCGATGTCCGGGCTTTGCTTGTCATACGCAACCAGCACGGCACAGCCTTTATAGTCTATGCCATATTCGGTATTATCATAGCCGATGCGCTTGATGCAATCGCGCGCCACTTTGATATAGTCCACATTAGCGCTGGTGGTTATTTCACCGGCAAGCACCACGAGGCCAGTGTTCACTAATGTCTCAGCTGCTACTCGCGCATAGGGGTCTTGCGCTAGAATAGCGTCCAAAATGGAATCGGAAATTTGATCCGCAACTTTGTCGGGATGACCCTCAGATACTGATTCGGATGTAAACAGAAATTCACTCATGGCGCTCCGCGATAGGGTTAGTTGACAAAACAATTCATTATAGCAATAACTCGGTTGTAATTACCCCCATGATATCTTCCCTAGTAGCTTGGTTATTCAATTTGGCAGCGCGCTTGCCGCTACGTGTTTTACACCGTCTAGGCGCCGTAGTGGGAACATTGACTTATCGTCTGTCCGGCAAGTATGCCGAACGGATGTGTGAAAACCTCGGTTATGCTTTGAAAGAACATCCCGAAGCAGATTTTAACAAGGCGCTAAAGGCCAGCATAGTTGAAGCAGGCAAGGGGGCGGTCGAGCTACTGTGGGTTTGGTGCCGACCTCTGGCAGAGGTGACCGCCAGCGTCAAAGCATGCTACGGCTGGGAACATATCGAGGCGGCACGTGCGCGTGGCAAGGGGATAATATTTTTAACGCCGCATTTGGGGTGTTTCGATGTGTCAGCCTTATATGTCGCCGAACACATGCCGCTCACCGTGCTGTATCGCCCGCCCAAGTTAATTTGGCTGGAACATGTAATGCACACCGGTCGCGAGCGAGCCCAAGTGCAGCTAGCGCGTACCGATGTGAGCGGGGTGCGCCAATTGTATAAAGCTCTCCAACGGGCTGAAGCAATAGGGCTTTTGCCAGATCAAGTTCCCGGCAATGGAGAGGGGGAATGGGCTGATTTCTTCGGGCGACCAGCCTACACCATGACGCTAATTGGCCGCCTGGTGAAATCCAGCGGCGCATCGGTAGTGATGACATCCGTCGAACGATTAGCGCATGGGTCGGGATATATCCTGCGCTTCACGCCGCTGGAATTCGTTGTTGATTTGCCCTTAAGCAGACAGGTTAATGCAGCGCTTGAAAAATTGGTGCTCATGAA
>CAIRGS010000085.1 GCA_903878125.1 uncultured Nitrosomonadales bacterium
CGCTTCCCAGCCAAAAAACAGCTGGAGAAAATTATTAGCCATCACTAGCATTAGCATGGAGAAGGTAAACAACGAAATGTAACTGAAGAAGCGTTGATAGCCTGCATCTTCGACCATATAACCTATAGTATAAATATGCACCATCAGGGATACGAAAGTCACTACCAGCATCATCATTACAGTCAGGCGGTCAATCAGGAAGCCGACCTCGAATCGCGTATCACCCGCAGTCATCCATTGATAAACTGTGCCGTTGAAGGTATGTCCTGCCATGACATCCTGAAAAATCTGCAGTGAGGCAGCGAAAGACGTAGCCACCAGCAGGATGGTAATGCGATGCGTCCATGTACGCCCCAGTACTTTGCCAAACAAACCGGCGAGTATTGCGCCAACCAAGGGAGCCAAAGGAACCAGCAAATACAGATTTTCCATAGTACTCATTTGCTCTGTTAACCTTTCAAGCTGCCGAGATCATCTACGTTGATGGTACGCAGGTTACGAAATAACACTATCAGAATCGCTAAGCCGATAGCTGCTTCAGCAGCAGCAACGGTGAGGATAAAGAACACGAATATTTGCCCGGATATGTCATTCAGATAATGTGAAAATGCGACAAAATTTGTATTTACCGCGAGCAGCATCAATTCAATGGACATCAACAGTACGATGATATTCTTGCGGTTCAGAAAAATACCCACCACGCCAATAGCAAACAATATTGCAGCAAATACTAAATAATGCGACAAGTTCAAGTTCAACATTTACTTTCCTTATTGAATCTTCATGTAAGCAGACAGTTGCCGCTACACTGATATCAGTCGTCCAAGGCGGTTAACAGTTTAACCTACTGCGCGCTGTCCTCTTTACCCTCTGCCACCCCCGAGATAATGCGAAGGCGGTCTGCTTTCTTCACCAGCACCTGCTTATTTGGTTCCTGTGATTTAACATCCTTACGACGGCGTAAGGTAAGCGCGATAGCAGCTACAATCGCCACTAACAGAAGTACCGCCGCCAGTTCAAATGGGTAAACATAATCAGTGTAAATCAAACGTCCAAGTTCTTTGGTGTTGCTGTAATTAGCGGCGTGATTGATTACTTTTGCACCAGTTTCAGCAGTTTGGCGATTGCCCAGCACCCATATCATCTGGAACACCATGATTACAGCCAGCACGGCGCCGAATGGAAACCAGCGCCAGAAGCCTTCGCGCAATTCCTCCAGATTGATGTCCAGCATCATTACCACAAACAGAAAGAGAACCATCACCGCGCCGACATACACTAGAACAAGGGTAATGGCCAGGAACTCCGCTTCCAGCAATATCCAGATGCCGGCCGAACTACAAAAAGCCAACACCAGAAACAATGCAGCATGTACCGGGTTGCGCGCAGTAATTACGCGCAACGCGGCAAGCACGGTAATTGCAGCGAACATATAAAAAACTAATGTATTAAAACTCATCAACATATTCTCAAACCTTTAACTGTGTTTGGAACCATGAAGGTCACCAATATAAATCCAGGAATGACACTCATTTAAGGATGCTCTTAACGGAATTTTGCGTCCGATGCCCTGTCCTTGGCAATTTGCTCTTCATGTTTTTCACCCACGGCCAGCAACATCGATTTGGTGTAGTACAGGTCACTGCGCTTCTCACCGTGGTACTCCAGAACGCGAGTTTCTACAATGGCATCCACCGGACAAGATTCTTCGCATAGGCCGCAAAAAATACACTTGACCAAATCGATGTCATAGCGCGTGGTCCGGCGCGTGCCATCATCACGCTCTTCGGTTTCAATATGGATAGCCATCGCCGGACATACCGCTTCGCATAATTTGCAGCCAATACAGCGCTCTTCACCATTAGCATAGCGACGTTGCGCATGCAGGCCACGAAAACGAAAACCTTGTGGCGTTTTTTCTTCGGGAAATTTCACTGTGATTTTGCGTGCGAAAAAATGTCGCCCGGTCAAGGCCATGCCTTTCACCAGCTCCAGTAGCAGGAAAGTTTTAAAGAAATTTGTGATCTTTTCCATTTTTTATATCCTTGGCTGTTTTACCACAGCCAATAGGGAGTTTGCATCCAGGCACCAATTACCACTACCCAGACCAGCGTGAGGGGAATAAAGACCTTCCAACCCAAGCGCATCAACTGGTCGTAGCGATAGCGTGGGAAGGTGGCACGGAACCATAAAAACAGGAACAGAACAAAGGACGTTTTGGCTAGTAGCCAGAAAATTCCCGGTAGCAAATTAAATGGGGCAATGTCAAAGGGAGGCAGCCAACCGCCAAGAAACATAATCGCGGTGAGTATGGCAATCATAATCATGTTGGCGTATTCAGCCAGGAAAAATAGCGCAAACGCCATGCCGGAATATTCTACGTGGAAGCCAGCTACAATTTCAGACTCGCCTTCGGCCATGTCAAAGGGTGCACGATTGGTTTCTGCTACACCTGAGATAAAGTACACCACGAACATCGGGAATAACGGGATGAAATACCAGCCGAACAGTCCCACGCTGCTTTTTTGACCAAGGACAATGTCACCCAAGTTCATGCTCTGCGAGACCATCAGCACACATACCAACGCAAAACCCATAGGGATTTCGTAGGACACAATCTGTGCGGCCGAGCGTAATGAACCAATGAAGGCATATTTGGAGTTGGATGCCCAACCCGCGATGATTATGCCGTACACGCCAAGTGACGTCATCGCCAGGATATAGAGCAGGCCAGCATTGACGTTGGCTAACACCATGCCATCGGCAAACGGGATTACTGCCCAAGCCGCCAAAGCAGGCGTCAGCGCAAGGATGGGCGCGATTATGAACAGAAATTTATTCGAGCCGGACGGGATGATGATTTCTTTGAGCAGCAGTTTGAGACCATCGGCGAGCGGTTGTAGCAGCCCAAAATAACCAACACGATTAGGACCGATACGCACCTGCATATAACCGATCACCTTGCGTTCTGCCAGGGTCAGATACGCTACGGTCAGCATGATAGGTACAACGATGACCAGGATTTTGACCACTGTCCAGATCGGGAGCCAAGCCACGCCAAGCAGGTTTTGCAAGTATTGCAGTAGCTCCGTCATGCGCGCTCCACCATAATAGCTCCAAACATTGCGCCAAGTTCGGCTGTTACAGCATGGCCCGCAGCTACACGCACAACACCATGCGGCAAGCTGTCATCTGCGATTACAGATAGCCGCGCACTGCCATGCTCTTGCGTTAACTTGATCATTTCACCAGACTGTAAGTTAAGCTTCTTCAGCTCCACGCTATGCATCAGTGCGCGCGGAGCGGCGGCATCGCGGGTTTTTTGTAGCGAAGCGGCTCGGCGCACAATGGCGTCAGTGGCATAGATCGGCACATCGCTGACGCGCTGCAAGCCAGCAACTTCCCAATTTGCCGCTTGCAGCGATACACCATGCAAGACGTTGCCAAGTTTGGCAGGCAGGTCTGTGCCGGCTAGCACTTCATCGCGAACTGCTTCGCTGTTGTTGTAATCAAAACCGGGTATATCAAGCATGTTCCCCAAGACGCGGAGCACCTTCCATGCCGGACGCGACTCGCCTAAAGGTTGGACTGTGCCCTTGAAGCTTTGCACACGCCCTTCTGAGCTGATAAAAGTACCGGAGGTTTCAGTAAATGGAGTGATCGGTAATAACACATCGGCGTACTCGGTAGCATGGTGTTTGTAAGCGCTCAACGCCACAACCATATCGGCGGCGCCCATCGCAGCTAATGCTTGCTGCGGATTATGCATATCCAGTTCGGCTTCGACATTCAGCAAGATATAAGCCTTGCGCGGCGCAGCCAGCATTGCCGAGGCATTCATGCCATGTTCAGCACTGGCGAATGGTACCGCTTGCGCCAAATATCCGCCCACACTGTTGGCTGCTTCGCCGAAGAAACCAAATGTTGCTCCGCAGAGCGCGGCAATGTGCTGCGCCAGCAGTTGCAGTTGAGACGCTTGTGGATGCTGCTGCGCGAAGTTGCCGAGAAAAATGGCAACACGCTCACCGCTGGCAAGACTATCAGCTATTGCCTGCGCGATGGCTGACGGCGTGACAGACTGTATGATCTGTTGCACGCTAGTATTCAGAGTAGCTTGCTTGGCTGTGGCCAACGCCTTCAGCACTTGCGCCAATACCGTAGTCATTTCGGTCGGCGGAACTATCTGCTTGTTGGTGACTGGCATCAGTAAATCGTCATCGGTAGAATGTACCAGATTAACTTGCGCGCCTTTTTTTGTTGCCTGACGCACGCGTGACGCCAGGAGCGGATGGTCTTTGCGCAAGAAACTGCCCACTAGCAGGAAGCGGTCCACAAGATTAATGTCTGCCACTGCCATACCTAGCCAAGGTGCACCAGGCTGCTTGTTGTCAGCGCTGAAATCAGACTGCCGCAGACGGAAATCCACGTTATGACTGCCCAAGCCACGCGCCAGTTTCTGTAATAAATATAGCTCTTCAAGAGTAGAGTGTGGCGTGGCTAATGCGCCTATGTGTTCCGCACCCGCCTCAGCAATTTGGCGTAACCCGTTGGCCACATACTCCAGTGCGACTTGCCACTCCACTTCCAGCCATTTCCCACCCTGCTTGATCATCGGCTTGGTAAGACGTTCAGCTGAGTTCAATCCTTCATAGCTAAAGCGATCTTTATCGGACAGCCAGCACTCATTGATTTCTTCATTCTCAATTGGCAACACACGCATCACGCGGTTGTTTTTAACCTGAACCGCCAAGTTGGAACCCAAGCTATCATGCGGACTAATAGACTTACGGCGCGATAACTCCCAAGTGCGGGCACTATAGCGGAATGGTTTGCTGGTGAGCGCGCCGACCGGGCAAAGGTCTATCATGTTACCGGACAGTTCGGAATCTACCGTATCGGACATGAAAGCCATAATTTCCGCATGTTCACCTCGGAAAGCTTGTCCCAGTTCCATCGCACCACCAATTTCGATGCCGAAACGCACGCAACGGGTGCAGTTGATACAGCGACTCATCTCTTCGGCAGCTACCAAGGGGCCAATGTCCTTGTGCAACACAACGCGTTTCTCTTCCTGGTAACGCGAGGCGCTACCACCATAGCCGACCGCTAGATCCTGTAACTCGCATTCCCCGCCCTGATCGCATATCGGGCAATCCAGCGGATGATTAATCAGCAAGAATTCCATTACGCCTTTTTGTGCTTTTACAGCTTGCTCGGAGGCAGTAAAGATTTTCATGCCTTCGGCCACCGGCGTGGCACAAGCGGGCAGCGGCTTAGGCGCCTTTTCTATCTGCACCAAGCACATGCGACAATTAGCTGCGATGGATAATTTCTTGTGGTAACAAAAGTGGGGAATATAAATACCCAGCTGATGCGCCGCTTCTATCACAGAGCATCCGTTTTCCACACCAATGTGCTTGCCGTCAATTTCAATGTTGATCATTGCTCACCTAACCGTCAGTCTTGCACCAAACAACGCTTGTGTTCGATGTGATATTCAAACTCGCTACGGAAATGCTTAAGGAAGCCCTGCACCGGCCAAGCGGCCGCATCACCAAGCGCGCAAATTGTGCGGCCGGCAATGTTCTCGCACAGGTCAAGCAACAGATTCAGATCTTCCGGGCGTCCTTCCCCTTTTTCGATGCGGTGTACGATCCGGTATAACCAGCCAGTGCCTTCACGGCATGGCGTGCATTGGCCACATGATTCTTCAAAATAAAAGTAGGACAGGCGTTCCAGAGCTCGCACCATGCAGGTAGTGTCGTCCATGATGATAATCGCACCAGTGCCCAGCATGGAACCTGCCTTGGCGATGGAATCATAGTCCATGTCGAGATCCATCATGATGTCGCCAGGTAATACCGGCATGGAAGATCCGCCGGGTATGCAGGCCTTCAGCTTACGGCCACCGCGCATACCACCGGCCATTTCAAGCAATGTTTTGAACGGCGTTCCAAGCGGAACCTCAAAATTTCCAGGCCTGTTAACGTGGCCGGAAATGGAAAACAATTTAATTCCGCCATTGTTCGGCCTGCCTAGCTCAAGGAAATTTTGCCCGCCGTTATTTATAATGTAAGGGATGCTGGCGAAGGTCTCGGTGTTGTTAATGGTGGTCGGCTTGCCATATAAACCGAAACTTGCCGGAAATGGTGGCTTGAAACGCGGTTGACCTTTTTTGCCTTCGAGTGATTCGAGCATTGCAGTTTCTTCGCCGCAAATGTAGGCGCCATAGCCCAGATGATTATGCAGCTCGAAACTGAAATCGCTGCCTAGTATATTGTTACCCAAATAGTTGGCCGCACGCGCTTCTTCGCCGGCTGCTTCCATGCGTTCATAGGCCTCAAAAATCTCCCCGTGTATATAGTTGTAGCCTACCTTGACTCCCATGGCATAAGCTGCGATAGCCATGCCTTCTATGAGAATGTGCGGGTTGTAGCGCAGAATGTCTCTGTCCTTGAAAGTGCCTGGCTCGCCCTCATCAGAATTGCATACCAGATATTTATCGCCCTGGTAGTTGCGTGGCATAAAGCTCCATTTCAGGCCGGTAGGAAAACCGGCACCTCCGCGACCGCGCAGGCCGGAACTTTTGACCTCGGCGATGATGGACTCGGGCGTCATATTTTCCGCCAGGATTTTGCGCAGCGCCTGGTAGCCACCCACTTTGAGGTAATTTTCCAGCGTCCATGGCTGGTCGAAATGCAGGGTATTAAGAAGAATTGGAGTGCTCATTCCTTGTCCAATTCCGCCAGAATTTGATCGATCTTTTCTTTAGTGAGATGACCGCACGTCTTTTTGTTGTTGATCATAAATAGCGGTGCTTCATCACAGACGTTCTGGCACTCGCCTTCGCGCAGGCCGAACTTGCCGTCAGCTGTCACTTCGCCAACTCCAATACCGAGCTTGCTCTTGATATAACTCAACGTTTCCATGGCGCCCACCAATTGGCAGGACAGATTGGTACACACGGTGAGTGTGTGCCGTCCCATGGGCTTGAGGTTATACATATTGTAGAAAGTCGCCACCTCATACACACTCATATGCGGCATGCCGAGATACGCCGCAACATCGGCCATGTCCGCGGTGTCTATCCAACCCTTTTCATCCTGTACGAAGCGCAATGCAGCCATAACTGCAGACTGCTTCCGATCGGGCGGATATTTCTTCAGCTCGTGGTCTGTTTTTGCTCGAACTTGCTCGGATAACATCAAAGAACCTCTAAAAATGCCGTTATCATAAAAGCGGGAAAGCGGCTTTTCGATTGGGCGTTCACGGGAATGACGAATTTAAAATTACTAGAGGTATCCATCAGCGGTCAACTTCACCAAAAACTATATCCTGCGTACCAATAATAGCCACTACATCAGCAATCATATGGCCACGCGCCATTTCATCCAGTGCAGCAATATGGGCAAAGCCGGGAGCACGAATTTTCAGGCGATAAGGTTTGTTCGCTCCATCGGAAATCACGTATATACCAAACTCACCTTTAGGATGTTCTACAGCCGCATAAGCCTCGCCGGATGGAACATGCATACCCTCAGTAAATAGCTTGAAATGGTGGATCAACTCTTCCATATTCTGCTTCATCGATTCGCGTTTAGGAGGCGCAACCTTGAAATTATTTACTATCACCGGACCGGGGTTCTGACGCAACCAGCTGATACATTGCTTGATAATACGGTTCGATTGGCGCATTTCTTCCACACGCACCAGATAACGGTCATAGCAATCTCCCTCGACTCCCACAGGAATATCGAAATCGAGCCGGTTGTATACTTCATAAGGTTGTTTTTTTCGCAAGTCCCAAACAATTCCGGAACCTCGTAGCATGGGGCCGCTGAAGCCCAGCGCCAGCGCGCGTTCCGGAGTAACCACACCTATGCCGACGGTGCGTTGTTTCCAGATCCGGTTGTCGGTCAGCAAAGTCTCGTATTCATCCACACAGGTGGGAAAACGAGTTGTAAAGTCATCCATAAAATCAAGCAAGGAACCTTCACGGTTCTCATTCATCTTCTTTACGGCTTTGGCATTGTGAATCTTGGATGCCTGATACAAAGGCATAGAATCAGGCAAATCTCGATACACTCCGCCTGGTCGGTAATACGCTGCATGCAGTCGCGCGCCGGATACGGCCTCATATACATCCATCAGGTCTTCGCGCTCACGGAAAGCATATAAAAACACGGTCATTGCGCCAATATCCAGTGCATGTGCTCCAAGCCACAGCAGGTGATTCATGACTCGGGTAATTTCGTCGAACATTACCCGAATATACTGAGCCCTCAGTGGTACTTCTAGGGCAAGCATTTTTTCGATGGCCATGACGTAGGCATGCTCGTTGCACATCATCGACACGTAGTCCAGGCGATCCATATAAGGCAGAGATTGCAGATACGTTTTATGCTCAGCCAGTTTCTCGGTGCCACGATGAAGCAAGCCGATATGCGGATCAGCGCGTTCAATTACTTCACCATCCAGCTCAAGAACCAGGCGCAATACGCCGTGAGCGGATGGGTGCTGTGGACCAAAGTTCATGGTGTAATTTTTTATTTCAGCCATGATATAAAGCCTTCGCCCCTGTTGCCCAAAATACAGAAGAATGCAAAATCCCCGGTAAAGTCGTTTTCTGTGTGCTTATTCCGCTGTCGCTCAATGTTTTGGCTTTCATTTCAAACCCCCGTAATGTCCTTCACGAATGATGCGAGGAACAAGTTCACGGGGTTCAATCGACACCGGTTGATAAATCACGCGCTTTTGCTCGGGGTCGTAGCGCATCTCGACATGACCTGATAAGGGGAAGTCCTTGCGGAAAGGGTTGCCAACAAAACCATAATCGGTAAGCAGGCGGCGCAAATCCGGATGATCTGTGAACAAAATGCCATATAAATCGAATGCCTCGCGCTCATACCAGTTGGCACATGGCCAAATGTTCACCACGGAACTCAGTATTGGAAGGTCATTGTCTTCAGCAAATACGCGCACGCGTAAGCGGAGGTTATGGGTCAGTGACAACAGATGGTAAACCACGGCAAATCGGGAAGGGTAGGCATTAGGAGCGTCGTCGGATTTGAGATATGCGCCGCCTTCACAAATCTCACTTCCATAAGTAAAGTAATCTACCCCGCATAGATCCATCATCTGTTCGAAACGCAAATCGGGATCGTCGCGCAAGCGCGTAAGCACCTCCACCATGTCATCAGCACTAACGACTAAGGTCAACTCGCCCAGCATATTTTCCAGACTAACTATTCTGTTAGCGAAAATCGCATTCAAGTTAGTAGTCAAGAAGTTCAAATTAGCAGCCATGTTTTACACCGGTGTAGTGTGAATCAAGTTTACGATGGTATTTTTTGAGTTCACCAGCAAGTCACGCAGATCAAAGCATGACATGTCTGTGCACTTCTGATGACAGAGATGCTCTCATTTAAACGGGGGTCAATAGCATCGTGTTTTCTATCATGAATATTGCACATAAACCTAGCGCGCAATTGTGTTAGTTCGTTTGATCTTGTTTTGCAATTGAATGATGCCATACAAAAGTGCCTCAGCTGTTGGCGGGCAACCTGGTACATACACATCCACTGGCACAATGCGGTCGCAACCTCGAACGACCGAATAGGAATAATGATAATAGCCGCCGCCATTAGCGCACGATCCCATCGAGATTACCCAGCGCGGCTCAGCCATTTGGTCATACACCTTGCGCAGCGCCGGCGCCATCTTGTTGCACAGTGTGCCAGCAACTACCATCACGTCAGATTGGCGCGGGCTGGGACGGAACGTTATGCCAAAGCGATCAAGATCATAACGCGAAGCGCCCGCCTGCATCATTTCTACCGCGCAGCATGCCAAGCCAAAAGTCATTGGCCACAGCGAACCCGTGCGAGCATAATTTATCAAAACGTCCAATGACGTGGTAACAATGCCTTTTTCCAGAACCCCTTCTATTCCCATTCCAGAGCTCCTTTTTTCCACTCGTAAATAAATCCGACCACGAGAATAGCCAAGAAAATTAACATGGAAACGTACCCAAACAAGCCGATTTCCTTTAGCACCACTGCCCAAGGAAACAGGAACGCGATTTCCAGATCGAACAAGATAAACAAGATGGCAACTAGATAATAACGCACGTCGAATTTCATTCGCGCGTCTTCAAAAGCCCCAAAGCCGCATTCATAAGGTGAGAGCTTTGCTTCGTTCGGGCGATTAGGCGCAGCCAGCCAGCCTAACATCAGCGGCGCCACACCCATCGCCAGCGCAACGATTATGAATAACAAGATCGGAAAATAGTTTTCCAACATCTGAGCCTCCCCCATCCGTTTGGCGTATTGTAAATATAACGCTCGGAATGCCTTTCCAGTTTAATTAACCAGAGCCCAGAAAACTTTGGCTTGAATATTTGGTGCCGATGAGCAGACTCGAACTGCTACAGCTTTCGCCACTAGCCCCTCAAGCTAGCGTGTCTACCAATTTCACCACATCGGCATAGTTTTATTACTTTGGTATTTCTTGCGACTTCGAACCAGGTGCATCGCCAGGTGTTAAAGCGGGTGTAGCTGGCTGCTGTGCCGACTTTGATACCTCATGCTTATCCATTACACCATGAGGTTGCGAAGGGTTAGCATAAATATAAGTCAGCGACATGCTGGTAATAAAAAATACTCCCGTAGCCACTGCCGTACTTCGGCTCAGAAAATTTGCCGAACCGCTTGAGCCAAATACACTCCCGGCTGAACCTGTGCCAAAGGCAGCTCCCATATCCGCCCCTTTACCATGCTGCATGAGCACCAGACCAACCAGCACTGTTGCAGCTATTACATGTATAACCCAAATAAAAATTTCCACGTACTACTCCAAAAAAATCAAATTTATTTTTGCCCGGCGTTGCAAATAGCCAAGAAATCTTGAGCAACCAGGGATGCGCCACCAACCAGCCCACCATCAATGTCCGGCATGGCGAACAGTTCAGCAGCGTTGGAGGCATTAACGCTGCCGCCGTAAAGTATACACAAAGCTTGACCAAACTCATCATCTAAACCGGCGATACGTTTGCGTATAAAAGCATGTACCTCTTGTGCCTGTTCCGGCGAAGCGGTCTTGCCAGTACCTATCGCCCAGATTGGCTCATAGGCAATTACAGCAGTACGGAACGACTGTACACCGCATAGTTTGATAATTTCGGCCAACTGTTCGGCCACCACCATTTCTGTAGTGCCGGCTTCACGCTGCTCCAAAGTTTCGCCGACACAAATGATGGGCGTCAACTCTGCTTTTTGAACCGCGGCTAATTTTTCCGCCACCAGTTGACTACTTTCACCGAACAGGCTGCGTCGTTCAGAATGTCCAACGATCACATAATTGCAGCCAAAATCACGCAACATCGAAACCGACACCTCGCCGGTGTAGGCACCTTTATCTGCTTGATGTACATTCTGCGCCCCCCACTTTATCGGGGTGCCATGTAGCAGTGATTGCGTTTGTGCAAGATAGGGGAAAGGCACGCACACTGCGCAGTCCACTCCCGACATTTGCGCCACGCCACTCGCCACCTCTGTCAACAAAGCCTCATTCTTGGTCAGCGCCCCATTCATCTTCCAATTTCCGACAATGAATTTGCGTTGCATTTTAACTGAGCCTTTCAAAACAACGAAGCCGGGTATGCTACCCGTGAAAATACAAACGGTCAATCTTACTTTCGACTGTTACGATGCAGTGTGAGGAAGATGGCAGTCAGTCTTTCTGTGGCATGTCTGTAATCATAAGACGCCTTGCTACCAAGGATTGCAGGCAGTATATTATTTTACACTCTCAAGTTATTTTAGTTTGATCTGGGTCCAAATGCGCGACAGTATACGGCGCTGATTGCGATTCAGATCGTGCAGCATTTCCATCCAAGCTTGTTGCGGGTGGTTGGGAAATACTGCAGGGTTTTGTGAGATTTTCGGACGGATATATTGTTGCGCGTTACGGTTTGGATTTCCGCAACCGATCAGATTGTTGATGTCGGCAGAGTTGCGGCCATCCGGCATGGAATTGATGAAGCGATGCGACAGGTCGCAACGCACCCTGCCGGATCAGTGATTCCGCCGCGTTGCCGGTCGGCACAATCAGGTCATAGCCGCTTGCACCAACAGCAAGTTTGGCACGCATTTCCTCATTATCGGAGTAATAATCCTGCACCACGCGGCATGCGCACGACGCCTCGAAGCGTTCTATGGTTTGCGCCGAAATATAGTTGTTCCAGTTATATAAATGCAGCACGCCATCGGCGTGTTCAGTATCGATAAATAACAGGATTTATAGTAAAAAAGCGCGCCACATCATGGCTTCCTTGGCAAGGCATTCGATGTAATTTTGGAAGCGAGCGCAATCATGGTCAAGGTGAGTAATATCAGCAGTGTTGAAATGGCATTTACTTCCGGCGTCACAGCAATTTTGATCATTGAGTAGATATGCAGTGGTAGTGTGGATACGCCCACAACGGCGGAAAAAAAGGTAATCACGAAATCGTCGATCGACAAGGTGAACGCCATTAACTAGCCCGCGATTACACAGGGCAGGATTAACGGGAAGGTGACTTAGCGAAACGTCTCACATGGTGACGTACCCAGATCACGCGCTGCCTCAAAGATGCTTTCGTCCATGCCAGCCAAACGTGTGCGCACAATCACAGCGACGAAGCCAATGGAGAACGTGATGTGGACAAGCACGATGGAAAGCATGCCGAGTGTGAGATTCAGCACTTGAATGAAAAACAGCAGATGCAACACGTCCAGCAGGATTTCTAGCATTGCCACCGGCATCAGCACCATGAAGTTCAGTAGGGTAAAGTTATAGCACTGGATAGCGATGCCGGACATAGTGCCGAGTACCGGAGCGATCAGACTCGATACCAACGCGATGAATGGTGAGTTGCCGGCGGCGACGGGCATAATTATCGTCGTGTAGCAACACCTTGTACCAGTGCCAAGTGAAGCCCACCCATTCGACATTCAAACGCAAGTCGTTGAATGAGTAGGCGATGATGATGGCGAGCGGTACATACATAAAGGCGTATACCGCCAGCGCAGCTGCTCATGAAGCGGCTTGTGACGTTTCTAATTTAGAGTATTGGGCTAACTATAATTTTTAAACGCAGACTCAAATTCGAAGTGCAATACTTGACGCTAGCTTGGTGTAATGCACTTTTTTTATGAGGATACATCAAATAATATTCCGAATCCTGAACTTGAGTTATCGCCTGCTAGTTGCAGGCAGCAATTAAGGTTTTTCAGAAGCCAATATCCCGATCCGGTATTTGACCAGTAATTGGTCAGCATAGGGGGAGTGCGGACGCCCTTTGGTCTTAGTGTTATAAGCTTCGGTCGCTTCCTTACCACACCAGGGCAGGAGAATATCTGGACGCGATGGGTGTTCGGGCAAATAAGTGCTTAAATCATAGACATTACCGCGAATGGTCACCCAGCAGTTTTCTGGTGCTGTATGTTTGGCCAATTCAGTCGGTGAAATTAATTTATCAACAGCGATAGCGGCGATTGTCTCAGCAGGTGGCAACCATAGGCTCCCGGCCCAGAACGCGGCCACCAGCAGCCAGAAGGTACAAGTAGCGAATAGGTAGAGTCGGCGCATTATCGAAACTCAAATTTTTCAAAGTGAATTTGGTGGGGCGTAACGCCCCGATTGTGCAGAGCTTTTCTAAGTGCTGCAACCATGCCCGGCGGCCCGCACAGATAGCACTCGTGATGTGCAAGCCCTTGAGTATCGGGAAGAAGGGAGTTGAGATCTGGCGCGTCGTCACCCGTAGCCAATGCCTTCAGCGAAAGCTGTTGATCCCCGTTGGCAAGGGCTTGGAGCTCATGCAAAAAAGCCGCATCCACCTCGGTTCGATAAAGATAGAGGAGCGTTGTCGGCTGATTTACAGGGCGAGCCCGCAGCAATGCCAGGAAGGGAATAATACCGATGCCGCCGGCTACCCATAGTTGCGGCGTCAGTGGTCGGTCGGTCAGAAAAGTTCCGAACGCGCCATGCACCCGCACCATCGTGCCGGGCTCGACAGACTGGATGAGCTTCGTACAATCGCCAAGGGCTTTGACCGCGATGCATATCTCATGATTGGCGCCAATCGAGCTGACAGTGAATGGGTGGAATTCCCCGCAATCACGGAACGTAGGCCCCAAGAAGGCGACCAGAACAAACTGTCCCGGCGTTATGGTAGTAGGCTCTGCCAGAGGCTTCAGAGTAATTTCGACTATGTCTTCGGCAACTGGCTTTACCGATCCCACGACATATGGTTGCGCAGCCAAACCAAAGTCATCCCGAATAAGACGCCACCCCAAGAAAGAGACGGCAAGACCCACAATCGGCAGAACGGGTTCACTGATACCGAGTAAAACGAGGTGAACCAAACCGAGCAGCACGCCTACTCCCAGCCCGAAATGGAGTAAGCGCCAAATCTGATAGGGAATGCGCATTATGAAGGTGGCAGCCAACCCAAGCATCAGGAGCAGCAGCGACAGCCAACCCGCCCATATTGGCCAGCCCTGACTGAATGGAGATAGCGTCTGCCATGCCAGCAGTCGAGAATTCGGCCAGACGTCGGCAGCGAGCACCAGGGGATGCGCCAGTAGCAGAACATAAGCTGTTGTGCCGGCCCAGTGATGCCATTGATACATCCTTTCCAGTCCACCTAGCCACTGGGCCAGCCAGGTTTCCCGAAGCATCAATAGCAGACTGGCAAGCAGGAGGCCACATCCGGCCCAACCCAAGACAATGCCCAAGGTACGTGCCGTTGACAGCCCCTCAGGAAACGCCCACCAAATAAGGCCGACCGTGCAGGTCACGATCAGTAGTGGGATAGATAGGTTGCGCAGTATCGTCATCAGGCCTATAGGCACTCAATCTTCCCAAGGGCTGGCAGACCCAATTTCGGTTTTCAGGTGCTCACAAATGTCCTGCCATACCCCGAGCAATAACAAGCCCTGCTGCCTGGCTTGCCTTTCCATCAGCTGATGATGGATTATGTTGTCACAGCGCTCACTTGAATTTGTAAAAATTTTTGTTGAGATAAGTTGAGATGTCTAGTTTTTCCTGTTCGGTAACCTGTGAGGAAAAATTAGCACGAATATTACGAACGCATACTACAACTACTGACGACAGCTGCTGTGGATCCTTCACCTTGCTGCCGGGGCGCGCGAAAATGGCATTGCCGTTACCGCCCATCATGCCGTCATGGCAACTGTTACATTTATATTTGTCGAATGCTTTTTTACCAGCTTCAGGGTGACCATTGGCAAAGGGATCGGCTTGTGCTGTACCGCAAAGGAATAAAAATATAGCAAAAAATTTCTTCATGGCTAGACTCCTTGTAAAAGTTTTAATCGGACAATACGCATCAGAGCAGGTGGATGCGAGTACGAAAGTACAGATTACACCCGATTTGGCCCAATGACTAGGCTCCTTGTAAACCAGACTGGCAACAACCCCGAATGGTTCCAGAGAAGAGATAAATAATGAGGGGATTTGGTGCTGTGAAATTTGACTTTTGCTAGCAGCAGTTCATTTTTACCGATCAGGTTTGGTCTCATATCTGTTACCCGCTTCGTACCAGCCATGGCTACGCTTGACCAGATACACCACGGACAGCATCACCGGAACCTCAATCAATACGCCGACCACGGTGGCAAGTGCCGCACCGGATTCGAAGCCGAACAGGCTGATGGCGGCAGCGACTGCCAATTCAAAGAAGTTACTTGCGCCGATCAGTGCTGACGGGCCCGCTACGCAGTGCGCTTCACCGAAGCGGTAATTCAGCCAATAGGCCAAGCCGGAATTGAAATAAACCTGAATGATGATGGGCACGGCGAGCATGACGATAATGAGTGGTTGCTCGACGATGGCTTTGCCCTGAAAGGCGAACAACAATACCAGCGTGAGCAATAGTGCGGAGATAGAGAGTGGGTTCAGCCTGGACAGGGCATGATGCAGCGCCGCCATTCCGCCGCGTGCCAACAGGAACTTGCGCCAACCCTGTGCCACCAGAACGGGTAGCACGATGTATAACACTACCGACACCAGCAGTGTATTCCAAGGTACGATTATGGAGGAGATGCCCAGTAGCAGCGCCACCAGCGGCGCAAAGGCGAACACCATAATGGCGTTGTTGAGGGCGACTTGGCTCAGGGTGAATAGTGGCTCACCATTTACCAGTCTGCTCCACACGAACACCATCGCGGTGCAGGGAGCGGCGGCAAGTAGTATCAGGCCAGCAATGTAGCTGTCGAGTTGCTCCGCTGGCAGATACGATGCGAACACTTGCCGGATGAATAACCATCCAAGCAAAGCCATGGAAAAGGGTTTGATCGCCCAGTTGACGAACAGCGTGACGCCGATGCCGCGCCAGTATTTACGCACTTCGTGCGAGGCCATAAAGTCTATGCGCAACAGCATGGGGATGATCATCACCCAGATCAGCAATCCGACGGGGATGTTGACCTGGGCGATCTCCAATTCACCCAGCCAGTGAAACGGTGCGGGAGCCAGTTGTCCCAACACCACCCCGACGATGATGCACAGAAAAACCCAAACTGTCAGATATCGTTCGAAAATGCTCATGGTGTTAATTCTTGATGTGTCCGATTTTTGCAATCTTGTCCATTTCGGCCTTGAGAGCATTCTTGTCATGCTGCAGCACGTCCAGATTCAGTGCGAAAAATGCTTCGATGCGGGCACGCAGGATACCGTAAGCCTGCATGAACGCCGCACCAATCTCTTCATCCGTGCCTGTGGCATGTGCCGGATCTTCCACACCCCAGTGGGTGCGCAGTACGGGGCCGAGGTAGGCCGGGCAAATTTCTCCCGCCGCACTGGCACAAACGGTGATAACTACGTCTGGCGCGGTGGGTAGATTTTCCCAGGACTTACTGTAATAGCCTTCGGTGGGTATGCCTTCTCTCACCAGCAATGCCAGCGAACGCGGATGCACCTTGCCGGTAGGCTTGCTGCCCGCGCTCATGGCACGCCACCCAGTCGGTGCTAGATGGTTGAAGGTGGCTTCGCCGAGGATGGAACGGCAGGAATTGCCAGTGCAGAGAAAGAGTACGTTCATGTTCAGAGTTTCGATGAAATTGGAGGAATTGGTAGCAGTAAGCTTGCGGAACAGACTGATGCCGTCCGCAAATCAATACACTGCTGGGGATTGCCGGAACAGCATTCCTCGGTCAGGTAAGCAATAAGATCCAGCATCAAGGGGAGGTTGGCGCGATAACGCTGGTAACGACCCTCCTGATTCACTGTTAGCAGGTGTGCCTGCGTTAATGCTTTCAGGTGGAAGGAAAGATTGGTGGGGGGCACTTCAAGCGTTGTCGCGATTTCGCCTGCCACCATACCATCCAGCCCTTTTTTGACCAACAGCCGAAACACGTCCAACCGCACTCCGGAAGAAAGTGATTCGAATATTGAAGTTGCAGTAAGTTTATCCATTCTATAATGCTACAACTATAGTTGAAGTGTTGCAATATAGTCTGCTTGGATTCGAGATTAGATTGTAAAAAGGAAGCTGGCAATGAACCGAGGCAAGTTGAAAAATATGCCAAAGTTATCATAGGCAAGACTGGCGCCCTCTGGCCGAGATCGACTGGAGTTAGCATATTGGTGTTAAAATAAGCCTCTAAAATATTTTGGATGGGTTCACAGCACTCCATGAACTCGCTCTCTCTTATTCATCATTCAGGCAATAAAATACCGACATGCTAAAAACTATCGAAAAATGGTTCGAAGCTGCACTCTGGAACGGACGTTTCGTGGTGGTGGTAGCGGTGGTGGCAAGCATGGCTGCCGCCATTGCTATTTTCTACATGGCCACGGTGGACGTGGTGTACCTTGTCAGCCACATGCTGCATTACGCCGGCCCTACACTGACCGAAGAAGCACGCAAGCTTCTTCACGACCAAACCATCTCCCATGTGGTGGAAGTGGTAGACGGCTACCTGCTCGCAACCTTCATGCTGATTTTTGCGCTCGGCATGTATGAATTGTTTGTCAGTGACATCGATGAAGCACATGGCAGCAAAACTTCCAGCAAGATACTGGTTATCGGGAGTTTGGACGACCTCAAGGCAAGACTGGCCAAAGTCATTCTGATGATCCTGATCGTCACGCTGTTTGAGGAAGCGCTGAACATGAAGATATCGACCCCGCTCGACCTGCTTTATCTCGGTGGTGCAATCGCCCTGATTGGCGCATCGTTGTACCTGACCCACAAGGCGGAAGACCACGGAAAAGACAGCAAACACCCTGGAGATTGATTCGTGAAATGCCTGGTCCTTTTTTCCATGATCCGCTGTGCGATTGATGAGCCTTATCAAAATTCGACCATGATCACTTCATGCTAAAGACACTGGCTTTCTCTGGCGGTGAGCAGGGCTATTTCGACTACACGTTCCTGGCAGGTTGATGAATATGAATACAGA
>CAIRGS010000086.1 GCA_903878125.1 uncultured Nitrosomonadales bacterium
AAAAAATCGAACCCGATGGTTACCTTCCGGTACTCGTGATTACTGCCCAGCCGAATCACAAACTGCAGGCGTTAAAAGCCGGTGCGAAAGATTTCATCAGCAAGCCTTTTGATCTGACCGAGGTACAAACACGTATCCATAACATGCTGGAAGTACGACTTTTATACAAAAAAATTGAAAATGACAACAAGTTATTGGAGCAGACTGTGCAAGCACGAACTGCCGCACTGCGGGAAAGCGAAGCTCGTTTTCGCCGTCTGGTCGAGCTGTCGTCTGACTGGTATTGGGAGCAAGACGAGACCGGACATTTCACCAAAATTTACGGCCCAGTTCTTGAAATGCTCGGAATTGAAGTTGACGACTTGCTTAGCGAACCCACTAAAACTCAAGCAGCACATTGGAATAAAGATGAGCGGGAGATACTGGCAGGATATTTAGCAGCCAGACGACCTTTCCTGGATTTCGTCTACAGACGACATAATTCGAATGGTTCACAGCAGTATTTCATGATTAGCGGTGAACCCATGTTCGATTCATCCGGTCGCTTTACAGGTTACCGTGGAGTGGGCAAGGAAATTACTGAAAGCATCCGCTCCGCCTCACTATAGTCAGACACCCGCCGTCATTGCGGGGAACACGGCCACTGGGTAGCCCCATGTATTATCAGGCGATGAAGTCTGGAATTAATTGCTGAAAATGGCTTCATGATTTCTTGATCTGCTTTCAACCCTTCATCTTTAACCTCGGCAACCATTCTTCTCCCATACGTTTTCCTGAGCTATATCAACAGGTAGAAATATTTTAGTTTCTCACTATGGTGACAATGGTAAAATTTCAGCTGTAACCGTCATTCCGCCACCATGGCCCAACCCTCTTTCATCCATCTGCGTCTGCATAGCGAATACTCCATTGCCGATGGCATTGTGCGCATTCCCGAGGCGATTGCCGCCGCCAAGCAGGATGTCATGCCCGCGCTGGCGCTTACCGACCTCAATAATGTGTTCGGCCTGATCAAGTTTTATCAGGCAGCGCGCGCTGCCGGGATCAAGCCCATTATCGGCTGTGATGTGTTCATCAGTAATCCAGCCGAACGTGACAAGCCTTCTCGTCTGCTATTGTTATGCCAGTCCAATGTTGGCTACTTGCGCTTGTGTGATTTAGTGACACGCGCCTATCTGGAAAGGCAAAACAGCGGTCGCATCGAAATACACAAACAATGGTTGCGCGACGGTACAGATGGGCTAATCGCATTATCCGGTGCTCATCTCGGTGAGGTCAGCACGGCGCTGCTGAATGGCAATCGGGCAATGGCACGTCAGCTGGCGCTTGAGTGGGCGGAGCTGTTTCCCAGTCGATATTATCTGGAAGTGCAGCGTACCGGCATGGCGCGCGAAGAGCTGCATGTGCGTGAAACGGTCGGACTGGCCGTAGAACTGGCGTTACCAGTGGTAGCCACTCATCCAATTCAGTTTCTAAGCCAGGATGCCTTCAAAGCGCACGAGGCGCGCGTGTGCATCGCCGAAGGATATGTGCTGAACGACAAACGTCGCGTGCGCCAATTTACCACGCAGCAATATTTCAAAACCCAGGCCGAGATGATGACGCTGTTCGCCGATTTTCCTGAAGCGTTGCAAAACAGCGTGGAAATCTCCAAGCGTTGTAATCTGACCTTGCAACTGGGCAAGCCCTATTTGCCGGATTTTCCCACCCCCAACGGCGAAAGCCTGGATGATTTTCTGCATACAGAATCCGAATGCGGTTTGCATAAGCGCATGCTGCAATTGTATCCGGATGAAACTGTGCGCGCCGCGAAGATGCAGGAATACACCACACGCCTGGCGTTCGAAATTGAGACCATTATAAAAATGGGGTTCTCCGGTTACTTTTTGATCGTGGCAGATTTCATCCGCTGGGCCAAGTTCAATGACGTGCCAGTCGGCCCCGGCCGCGGCTCTGGCGCAGGTTCACTGGTGGCTTACAGTCTCGGCATCACCGACCTTGACCCATTACGCTACGCCCTGCTGTTTGAACGATTCCTGAATCCGGAACGCGTATCCATGCCCGACTTCGATGTTGATTTCTGCCAGGATGGACGCGAGCGCGTTATCGACTATGTGAAGCAAAAATACGGCTCGACGAGCGTGTCACAGATTGCCACCTTCGGCACCATGGCGTCCAAAGCGGTGATCCGCGATGTCGGACGCGTGCTGGACTTTCCTTACGGCCTGTGCGATCGCCTGTCCAAGCTCGTTCCGCTGGAAGGTGTCAAACCGGTGTCGCTAAAAAAAGCGCGTGAGCTGGAGCCGGAATTCAACGCCATCATCAGCAGCGAAGAAGGCGTGGAAGAGCTGCTTGAACTGGGCGCGCGACTGGAAGATTTAACGCGCAATGTCGGCATGCACGCGGGCGGGGTGCTGATCGCACCGGGCAAGCTGACCGACTTTTGTCCGCTTTATTACGCCGAGGGCAGCGACAAGGGTATCAGTCAGTTTGACAAAGACGATGTGGAACAAATCGGCTTGGTGAAATTCGACTTTTTGGGGTTACGCACGCTCACCATCATTGATTGGGCGGTGAAATATATAAACAAGATGCCGGCAGGTCCAGGTTTTCGAATTGAAAATCGCTTCTCCATCGAAAACCTTCCACTGGAGGACAAGCCAACTTACGCCCTACTCAAGGCTGCCAATACCACAGCGATATTCCAGCTTGAATCTCCTGGCATGAAAAAGCTGATTATCAAGCTGCAACCGGACACCTTTGAAGACATCGTGGCGCTGGTTGCGTTATATCGCCCAGGTCCGCTCGAATCAGGCATGGTAGAGGACTTCATCAACCGCAAGCATGGCCGTTCCAAGGCAGATTATTTTCATCCCGAACTGGAGGTTTCGCTCAAGCCGACTTATGGTGTGATCGTATACCAAGAGCAAGTAATGCAGATCGCGCAGATCATCGGGGGTTATTCGCTGGGAGCGGCGGACTTGTTGCGCCGCGCGATGGGGAAAAAAAATGCTGAGGAGATGGCGCAGCAACGCAGCATCTTCGTGGACGGCGCTGTAGCACGCGCTATCAACAAGCGACTGGCCGAGCAACTGTTCGACCTGATGGAAAAATTCGCTGGGTACGGCTTCAACAAATCGCATTCTGCCGCCTATGCGTTGGTGTCCTATCAGACCGCCTATCTAAAAGCGCATTACCCGGCGGCATTCATGGCCGCCACACTCTCTTCGGATATGGATAACACCGACAAAGTGCATATTTTCTATCTCGATACCCTGGCACAGGGAATATACATTTTGCCGCCGGATATTAATTCGTCTGTAAACCGCTTTATGCCGGTGGACGAAAAAACGATTGCATATGGTTTGGAAGCCATTAAGGGTACTGGCAAAGCTGCGATAGATGGCATTGAAGATGCGCGCATTCTCGGGGGGCCATTCCGCGATCTGTTTGACTTTTGCCATCGCGTAGATAAGCGCGTAGTGAACCGTCGCGCTACTGAAGCGCTGATCCGCAGTGGCGCATTCGATAAAATTTCGGATCATCGCCATCAGTTGCTGGCATCGCTCGAGGTCGCACTTTGCAGTGCGGAGCAGCAAGCACGATCAGTCAATCAAAATAGTCTATTCGAGGACGATGCAAGTGTGGCGATGCCGGTGCAAATGAAGAACGTCCCGCGCTGGACTTTGCGCGAGCAATTGCAACACGAAAAAACCAGCTTGGGCTTTTATCTCAGTGGCCATCCCTATCAAGAATATGCCAACGAACTGGAAAATTTCGTCAAGACACGCCTGGCCGATATCACGCTGCAAGCGCTGCCGCAAAACGGCAACAACAAACGCGGTGGAGTGCCGGTAGTATTGGCTGGCATAGTCTCTGCCGTGCGGATTCAGCAGACGCGACGTGGACGCATGGCGATTGTCACATTGGACGATGGCAGCGCACAGTTGGAAATGATGGTATTCAACGAAGTTTTCGAGGCCAATCGCCCGTGGATACGTGAAGATGAATTGCTGGTGGTGCGCGGCAAAGCCAGTCTCGACGAGTATTCCGGCAATATGCGAGTCAATGGTGAGGAGTTATTCGATTTTGCCTCGGCACGTTCCACATTCGCCAAGCGCCTGGAGCTTGTCGTTTCGTCTGACGCACACATTAGCGTGGCCCAGTTAAAAGAAGTGCTCACCCCATACCGCGACGGCAAATGCATGGCTGTAGTGTGTTACCGTAATGCCAGCGGAAGCGCGAACTTGAAGCTGGGCGAGCCTTGGAGCGTCACGCTACACAGTGATCTAATGAGCGGATTAAAAAAGCTGCTGGGCGATCAGAATGTTAACATTGCTTACTCTTGAGCAAGTTTTTTCTCTATCAATGAATTTGTTAGCACAGCGTAATGCGCTGCGCCGCACAGGATGAGATATTGGAGCGGACTACTTAATCCTCATGCCAGGTTGTGCGCCATCGTCCGGACTCAGGATGAATAAACCGGGCGCATCGCCGGAAGCCGCCAGCACCATGCCTTCCGATAAACCGAATTTCATCTTGCGTGGCGCAAGATTAGCAACCATCACCGTCATGCGACCCTTTAATTTTTCCGGATCGTAAGCCGATTTGATGCCTGCGAACACGGTACGCGGTTGTGCTTCGCCGATGTCCAACGTCAGTTTCAGCAGTTTCTCCGCACCTTCCACATGCTCGGCGTTGACTATTTTCGCCACGCGCAAATCCACCTTATTGAATTCGTCGATGCTGATGGTCTCGGCGATGGGCGCAATGGCGTGCTGCTGCGCTTCGGCGTGGCGCGCCGGGGAGTGAGATTCTGTCATGGGTTGCAAGCTCTCTTTGTTGGCTTCAATCATGGCGTCAATTTTTTTTAAATCAACTCGGGTCATTAGATGTTGGTAGGAATTAATTACATGCCCGTCTGGCAATAGCGACTGAGCATTTTTCCAAGTCAATGGTGGAATATTTAAGAATTTCTCGACTTCGTTTGCAAGATTTGGCAATACTGGCTTCAGATAGATAGTTAACAATCGGAACATCTGAATTGCATTGGTACATATCCAATGTAAATTCTGAGACTGAGCTGGATCCTTGGCAATAACCCAAGGTGCGCCATTATCTACAAATTTATTGACCTCATCAGCCAACGACATTATTTCGCGCAGGGCGAAGTTGTATTCCCTTTTTTCAAACATCTCTGCCAATACGGGTGCATGGCTTTGCAAACGCTCTATGGGATAAATAGATGTGCCGCCTGCAAGCTTTCCTTCAAAGCGTTTGGTAATAAACCCCGCACACCGGCTTGCAATGTTGATGTACTTGCCTACCAAGTCACTGTTTATCTTGGCTATAAACCCCTCATTTTCTGAGCCTAGATTTAGGTCTATGTCCCCCATCGTGCCATTCAACAAGGAAGCATAGTAGTAGCGCAAATATTCCGGGTTGAGTCCCTGCTTGAGGTAGCTGTCTGCGGTGATAAACGTGCCGCGCGACTTGCTCATTTTCTCGCCATTGACAGTGAGAAAGCCGTGCGCGAATAGTTTGGTCGGGGTGCGGAAACCGGCGTGTTGCAGCATCGCGGGCCAGAACAAAGCGTGGAAGTAAAGAATATCCTTGCCGATGAAGTGGTACAGCTCAACATCGGAACCTTGCTTCCAGTAATCGTCGAAGACTATGCCCTCGGCATCGCACAGCTTTTTGAAGCTACCCATATAGCCCACCGGCGCATCCAGCCACACATAAAAATACTTGCCCGGTGCATCGGGTATCTCGAAGCCGAAATAGGGCGCGTCGCGCGAGATGTCCCAGTCTGATAATTTGCTTTCGCTTTCGCTGCCCAGCCATTCCTGCATCTTGTTCGAGGCTTCCGATTGAAGCGTATCGCTACGCGTCCACTTGCGCAGGAATTCCTGGCAACGCAGATCAGAGAGCTTAAAAAAATAGTGATCGGAATTGCGCCGCTCGGGCTGCGCGCCGGATACGGCGGAGTAGGGGTTGATCAGTTCGATGGGCGAATAAGTGGTGCCGCACGCTTCGCAGTTGTCGCCGTATTGATCCTTGGCGTGGCACTTCGGACATTCGCCCTTGATGAAACGATCCGGCAGGAACATGTTCTTGACAGGGTCATAGAACTGCTCGACTGAACGCACTTCAATCAAGCCAGCGGCTTTAAGTTTGCGATAAATCGCCTGCGCGAATTCCTTGGTCTCGGTGCTGTTGGTGCTGCCGTAGTGGTCGAACTCGACATGAAAGCCTTCAAAATCCGACTTGTGCTCATGCCACACACGATCTATCAATTGTTCCGGGGTGATACCTTCCTTTTCGGCACGCAACATAATGGGCGTGCCATGAGTATCGTCAGCACAAACATAATGGCATGTGTTGCCCAGCATTTTTTGGAAACGCACCCATATGTCAGTCTGAATGTATTCAACCAAATGACCCAAGTGGATACTACCATTGGCATAAGGCAAAGCGGACGTAACCAGTATCTTGCGCGGCATATATGGAAAACCCCTTGTAAAGGGCCGTAATTGTAGCAAAATTGAACTATAGGCGTGACGGGGAATCTTGGGTAGAATGCTTGCCCCCTATCGTTTTAATTGCAGGAGCAGTATATGAGTTTTACCGACGCAGACGTACAGGCGGCACTGGCAAAGTTGATTGACCCCAATACAAAAAAAGATTTTGTAGCGGGCAAGTCGGTAAAAAATATAAAGATCAGCGGTGAAAATTTATCACTCGACATTCTGCTTGGCTACCCTGCGAAAAGCGTGTGGGACGAGATACGGTTGATGGTAGAAAATCACCTGCGAAGCGCTTTACCAGGCATCAACACTCTTTCCGTGAATGTGAGCAGCAAAGTCGTACCTCATGCTGTGCAGCGCGGCGTAAAGCTGGTTGATGGGGTAAAGAATATTATTGCGGTGGCCAGCGGTAAAGGCGGTGTGGGTAAATCCACTACGGCGGTAAATCTGGCGCTGGCCCTGGCTGCGGAAGGCGCCCGCGTCGGGCTTCTGGATGCGGATATTTACGGCCCTTCCCTGCCCACCATGATGGGCATCAAAGGCGAGCCCGTATCGCGCGATGGCAAGTCGGTCGAGCCAATGCAGGGATATGGGCTGCAGGTCATGTCCATCGGCTTCATGATTCAAGGCGAGGATGTGCCGATGGTCTGGCGCGGCCCGATGGTTACTCAGGCACTGGATCAATTGTTGAATCAGACGCGCTGGGATGAGCTGGATTATCTAGTGGTGGACATGCCGCCCGGAACTGGTGATATCCAGCTGACTCTGTCGCAAAAAGTACCGGTGACCGGGGCGGTCATTGTGACCACTCCACAGGACATCGCGCTGATGGATGCGCGCAAGGGACTCAAGATGTTCGAGAAGGTGAGCATTAAAATACTGGGTATCGTGGAAAACATGAGTACGCACATTTGCTCTAAATGTGGGCATGAGGAGCATATCTTCGGGAGCGGCGGAGCCGAAAAGATGTGTAACGACTACCAAGCAGAGTTTCTCGGTTCATTGCCTTTGGATATCCGCATCCGCGAGCACGCCGATTCCGGCAAACCCACCGTAACGGCCGATCCAGACGGTGTAATTGCCAAGGAATACAAACAAATTGCGCGGCGTCTGGCGGTAAAAATTGCTGAAATGGCGCAAGACTATAGCGCGGCATTCCCTAAAATTGTGATGCAAAAAACATAACGAGAAAACGTAAAGTGCGACGTATCATCAAGCATTTATATTTTCATTTTTTTCTCTTGACCCTAACTTCTGTATCAAACTAAACATGAGCATTAAATCAGACAAGTGGATACGTCACATGGCCAAAGAGCACGGCATGATCGATCCGTTCGAGCCTGGGCAGGTGAAAGAAAGGGATGGCCACCGCATCGTGTCATATGGCACGTCAAGCTACGGCTATGACGTCCGTTGCTCAGACGAATTCAAGTTGTTTACCAACATCAATAGCACCATCGTCGACCCGAAAAATTTCGATGCCGACTCTTTCGTCGAGATCAAGAGCGACTATTGCATCATCCCGCCCAACTCTTTCGCGCTGGCACGCACCGTGGAACACTTCCGCATCCCCCGCAGCATACTGACCATTTGCCTGGGAAAATCTACTTACGCACGATGCGGCATAATCGTCAATGTCACACCGTTAGAGCCGGAATGGGAGGGTTATGTGACGCTGGAATTTTCCAATACCACGCCTCTACCGGCGAAAATTTACGCCAATGAGGGCGTTGCGCAGGTGATTTTCTTCGAATCCGACGAAGTATGCGAAGTCTCATACAAGGATAGGGGCGGCAAGTATCAGGGGCAGGTTGGGGTTACACTACCCAAAATATAAAGGGCACCTCTAAAATCAGGTGCATCATTACGTTCCATCCATTCATTGAGTTCTACTGAATCATATAGAGGCATAGATTTAATGGCATCCTGTCCGCAAACCATTTGGCGCAGCCCCACAGGCGAGGTAGTCGCGTGCGTGGAAAAGAACAAGGTGCTGAGCGAGAACATGGAGGAAATCCGCCAAATCTGCCAAGATGCGCTGGAGGATGCAGTATTAATGGGTTGTGACGAACAGCAGTTTCGCGCAGTAGTGACTGAACTGGTCAATGCCCTGAAAAACCCCTATCTCCCACGCGACTAACTGCACCAGAATAGCATAAAGATTTTTAATAAATTCCGTTTAATCGTCCCCGTTAATGCAGCTGGCAATCCTTTTTTACGTTACCGGATAGCATCATTCTTAATGTTATTTAACACTACCCACGTTATCTAAATCTGCGACAATCCGCGCCAACTCGCTGCCCGGCAGATATTCCCCACCAAGGAGCACTGAATGAAATTTGATTTTCCCATCATCATCATCGACGAGGATTTCCGCTCGGAAAACTCCAGCGGCCTGAGCGTGCGCGCTTTGGCCGAGGCTATCCAGAAAGAAGGCATGGCGGTGCTGGGTATAACAAGTTACGGGGATTTGACTTCATTCGCCCAGCAGCAAAGCCGGGCTTCAGCCTTTTTGCTATCGATAGACGATGAGGAATTCGGCGGCGGCAGTAAAGAAGAGACAGCAATCGCACTGAAAAGTATTCGCGCTTTCGTGGAAGAGATCCGCTTTAAAAATGCCGATATCCCCATCTATCTATACGGCGAAACGCGTACTTCACGCCATATCCCGAATGACATCCTGCGCGAATTGCATGGATTTATTCATATGCATGAAGACACGCCGGAATTCGTGGCGCGGCACATCCTCCGCGAAGCCCGATTATATTTAGACTCACTCGCTCCGCCGTTTTTCCGCGCGCTGGTTAATTACGCGCAAGATGGTTCCTATTCCTGGCATTGCCCCGGCCATTCGGGCGGGGTAGCTTTCCTGAAATCGCCGGTAGGTCGGATGTTTCACCAGTTTTTTGGCGAAAATATGTTGCGTGCAGACGTGTGCAACTCAGTCGACGAGCTGGGTCAGCTGCTCGACCATACCGGACCGGTAGCAGCCAGCGAGCGAAATGCAGCGCGTATTTTCAGTTGCGATCACCTATTCTTTGTGACTAACGGCACCTCTACATCAAATAAAATCGTATGGCATTCCACCGTCGCACCAGATGACATCGTAGTGGTGGATCGCAACTGCCATAAATCCATCTTGCATTCCATAATCATGACTGGAGCAATACCAGTATTTCTGATGCCGACACGCAATCATTTCGGCATCATCGGACCGATTTCACTGGACGAATTTAAAATTGAAACTATCCAGCGCAAGATCGATGCCAATCCATTCATCAAGAATAAAAAACAAAAGCCGCGCATCCTGACTATCACTCAGAGTACTTACGATGGCGTGTTGTACAACGTAGAAACCCTCAAGCAGATGCTGGATGGGCAAATTGATACCCTGCTTTTCGACGAGGCATGGTTACCGCATGCTGCCTTTCATGATTTCTACAAGGATATGCACGCCATAGGCCAAGGCCGAAAGCCGTGTAAGGAGTCCATGGTATTTTCCACTCAATCGACGCATAAAATGCTGGCCGGATTGAGTCAAGCCTCACAGATTTTGGTGCAAGACAGCGAGGCGCGCAAACTGGATCGTGACTGCTTCAACGAAGCCTATATGATGCATACCTCTACCAGCCCGCAGTACGCCATTATCGCGTCATGCGATGTGGCTGCGGCAATGATGGAGCCTCCAGGCGGCACAGCTCTGGTAGAAGAATCCATTGCTGAAGCGCTCGATTTTCGCCGTGCCATGCGCAAGGTGGATGAAGAGTGGGGGGCGGATTGGTGGTTCAAAGTTTGGGGGCCGGACTATCTAGCCGAAGAAGGCATGGCCTCGCGCACAGACTGGATGCTGGGTGCGGACGATCGCTGGCATGGCTTCGGCAACCTGGCACCGGGCTTCAACATGCTCGACCCGATCAAGGCCACTATCATCACCCCGGGGCTGGATGTGGGGGGTGACTTCGCCGATTCCGGCATTCCGGCTGCCATCGTCACCAAGTACTTGGCTGAAAACGGTGTTGTGGTGGAAAAAACGGGCCTCTACTCTTTTTTCATTATGTTCACCATTGGCATCACTAAGGGGCGCTGGAATACCATGGTTACCGAGTTGCAGCAATTCAAGGATGACTATGACAAGAATCAGCCACTATGGCGCGTGCTACCCGAATTTGTCGCCAAATACGCACGCTACGAGAAAATCGGCCTCCGTGACCTGTGCGACCATATTCACGGCATTTACAAGATCAATGACGTAGCGCGGTTAACTACCGAGATGTACCTTTCCAACATGGAGCCCGCCATGAAACCGTCCGACGCCTTCGCTAAAATGGCGCACGGCGAGATTGACCGCGTATCGATTGACGAACTGGAAGGACGCATCACCAGCGTGCTGTTGACGCCTTATCCGCCAGGCATTCCGCTACTCATCCCGGGAGAGCGTTTCAACAAAACCATCGTGGACTACCTCAAATTTGCGCGTGACTTTAATCAGAAATTTCCAGGATTTGAGAGTGATATTCATGGCTTGGTGGCAGATGGGGGTAGTGACGGACCGCGCTACTATGTGGATTGCGTAAGACAAGCGTAGGTGCGGTTCGACTTGAATCCGCCGTAAAACACCAAACTATAGGGCGCCTCTAAAAATTCAAGTTTCTAAGCAAGACAAGGCACGCGGAAAAAATTTGAGCGCGGCATATAAGTTGATATGTAAGCGATAATTTTTTTCGAGTAACGCCGTATTGTGACGAAACTTGGATTTTTAGAGGTGCCCTATACCCAATATGCAGTCTGCGTCATTACCTTTGCGCTCACTTGCATCGCAAGCTTTATCGGCAATGGCAATTCCGCACCACCCAGTTGCACTGCAATATCCCCGTGCCGAGCTTCATCTGTGAGCATTTGCCGAACAACCACACGACTTTTTATATCCTGCTCTGGCAATCTCCCTAAATGACTTTGCAAATGCGCACCTACCTGACGTTCAGTTTCCGCCATAAACCCAAGATTCCATTTATCGCCTAGCAATCCGGCGAGCGCGCCGATGGCCAACGAACTCCCATACCAAATTGGATTGAGCAAGCTCAGATGGCCGCCTAATTCATGCACACGTCGCGACGTCCATGCCAAATGCTCGGTCTCCTCATTTGCTGTCTGTTGCAATTCCTCCTGCACTACAGGATCATGCGCCGTCAGTGCTTGCCCTTGATATAAAGCTTGAGCGCAAATCTCTCCGCTATGATTTACTCGCATCAGCGCTGCCGCGAGCTTTTTCTCGTTCTCGTCTAATGCAGCATCCGGCAAACCGGCATCAGGGAAAGGGCGGATACTGTGCGCTTCGCTAAATAGAGTGCGCAAACCCTTGTCGAAATTGATAATAAAACTGTCGAAACTCAGCACGGCACGCTCCTTTGCATTTTTATAACCAACTCAACAGATGCTATCAATATTAGAATTATCTTTCAATTTTCTTCTTAACAAATCTTGTCCTTTAATTTAAAGGTAACTCAGCAGAATTTTTTTGTTTATATTATGTTGCAATAATACAACATGCGCCTTGCTTATCTCTTAAGCTCTCGTCAGAATACAATCTGACTTCTCATAAGTGGTTTAAATTTGAGAGGTTTTCCCGGAAAACCAATTTAGTAAATCAAGGAGAACATTTTATGAACATGAATAAGAGTTTGATTGCTCTAGCCGTCGCGGGTGTATGTGCGAGCTCTGTAGCAATGGCCGAGGTCAGCTTCTACGGACAAGCTAACGTATCCTATGATGCCATAGGCAATGATAAAAACAGAGACAGCCACGGAGTAGGCAGTAATGCATCACGTTTTGGCATGAAGGGTTCTGACGATTTGGGTGGCGGTTTGTCCGCAATCTGGCAAATTGAAAGTCAAATTGCATTCGGCGCAGGTCCAGGCACAGGTATCAATGTACCCGGGGCGAATGGCACAGAGAACCCTAATTCTCAAACAGGACTTGCTTTCCGTGATACCTTCGCTGGCTTGAAAAGCGACACAGCAGGTACTGTAAGATTGGGCCGTTTCGATACACCTTACAAGCTGGCAACACGCGGCATGGACATGTTCCACAATACCATCGCGGATAACCGTTCCTTGATGGGTCTCGGTCATGATGTTCGTGTAAGCAACTCTGTTGGTTTCAACAGCTTGAATTACTCCGGTTTCAGTGCGGCAGCTTCTTATTTTGGCGATCAAGGCGGTACAGCACCTGGTGTTCTTACGCCAGCTTCAGGTACACTCAACAGTGTGTTCAATACAAATGAAGGCTTCTCGGTTGCTGGTATGTACAACGTAGGCCCCTATTCCGCCACTGTAGCTTATCAAAGCGTGAGTAATACTCTGTCCACTACCGACCTAAGCACAAATGCTTGGAAAATTGCCGGGGGTTATGCGGTAGATGCCTTTGCGATAAACGGTGTTTATGAAAAGATCGCTAACAACCATGGTTCTGGTAGTTCCCGTGCTTGGTACCTATCCGGTAAATACAACGTAACTTCAGCTGACGCGCTTAAGTTGGCATATACAGATATTGATCGCTCAGTTTGTGGATGTTCG
>CAIRGS010000087.1 GCA_903878125.1 uncultured Nitrosomonadales bacterium
ATTGACACGCTGCCAGATGTGATAAAGCTGATTCAAAAAGCTTGACCTGATGCGATACTGTTCTGTTAAAGAAATTCCGTTCGCCCAGACCCTTCGACTTTGCTCAGGACTGACGGTATTGTCGAAGGGTCTGGGCGAACGACTGGTGGTTCGACAAGCTCACCACGAACGGTTAAGCGAACAGTATTGGGTTAGATTACCGCATAAAGCATTATTCGGGGTGGAGATGACGCTCGATTTTGATCACCTCGGCGTCAACGTCGGCAACATTTCGGCAATTAACATGAGCACCAAATATAGCGGCGCAGTGAAAGGCGGCGACCTCTACGGGCGCTATCCCGCCTTGGTGCTCGTCAGCCCGGACGCCGCCGAGAAGGAAGGCCGCTGGATCCCGACCACGGCAGTGGACCAGTACGGCGCGACGCTCGCGCGCTAGTTCGGCATGGCGGATGCGGACATGGCGCAGGTCTTTCCCAATCTCGCGAATTTCAGCAACTCGAATCTCGGTTTCCTCGGCTGACGTTGTTCTGCGCAGAGCGAAAAATAGATGGAAGTTTCTTATTCCGGCATAGATGTAAGGAATACACTTTTGATGACGGCATCAGTCAAACTTTGCGTAGGAATACTTTAGAATACAAAAGTGCCTTCACGGAGGTCGCCGAAATACTTGAGCCGACGTGATAACGCATGTACGAGCAGATCGCGTTTGCCAGCGGCACGGAACAATCGCAGAATATTTAGATTAAGCGGGGCTCAATTATCATGGAATGGGATCGAACTGAAGTTGAAGCAACGGTTGCTGATTACTTTCACATGTTGGTTCTGGAATTGTCAGGGCAGACTTACAATAAAACAACCCATCGCCGTGGATTGCTTGCAAAGCTAAACAACCGAAAAGAAAGCGCCATTGAATTCAAGCACCAAAATATTAGCGCCATTCTTATCCAACTCGGGTGTCCATACATTACTGGCTACAAGCCTCGCGGAAACTATCAGCAACTCTTGCGCGAGATCGTTGAGGATCGCATTGCTCAAGATCAGTTGCTCGATAATGCGGCATTAGCTGCATCTTCAGCTCCTGCTGTCACCCCATTGTTAACGGATTTCAGCAAGCTTCTAGTCGATGCTCCGAAGTTAGCAACAGTAGCGAAAGAGCCTACCAAAACCTATCGCCTACCCGTACCTCAGAAACGTGATTATTTTGAGCGGGAAGCCCGAAATGCTGCTCTCGGTTGTGCCGGGGAAGCATTTGTTTTGAACTTCGAACATTTCCGATTGCATAACCTTGGCCACAAGGCTTTGGCGGATAAAGTGGAGCATGTTGCAAAAACTAAAGGCGATGGACTGGGTTATGACGTCCTCTCTTTCGAACCTTCTGGACGAGAGAGATTCATTGAGGTCAAAACAACAACTTTTGGCAAGGAAACCCCTTTCTTTGTAAGCCGTGGTGAGGTTATATTTGCTCAAGAACACATGGAGGAATTTCACCTTTATCGCCTGTATGAATTCAAAACATCCCCGAAGATGTTTGATCTGCCGGGTTCTGTAGAACGACACTGTCTGATGAACCCGATAAACTACATTTGCGAATTTTCATAGCAGCCCTCCATCGAAGCCTGGGAGGGGCGTCAATAATGTCAGACTCGATTGAGTTCTAGAAACTGGCAACAATCAATCAAGTTTTCAATCCCCAGTCGCTCCTCTCGTACTTTACTCTTCGCTAATCTCCACCTTGGTCATCACGTCGCCTTGATTAATGGCATTGACCACATCCATGCCTTCGATAACTTTGCCAAAAACCGTGTGCTTGCCATCCAGGTGATTCTGGGGACTGTGGGTAATAAAGAATTGGCTGCCATTGCTGTTAGGGCCGGAGTTGGCCATGGAGAGAAATCCGGTGCCATGTTTGAGCGGATTGCCACTGGTTTCATCTTCAAACTTGTAGCCTGGCCCGCCTCGTCCGCTACCAGTGGGATCACCGCCCTGAACCATGAAATCCCTGATCACGCGGTGGAAGTTGAGGCCATCGTAGAAGCCCTCACGCGCCAGGAAAACAAAGTTGTTCACCGTCTTCGGGGCATGTTGCGGATAAAGTTCGATCACGATGTTCCCGCGTTCGGTTACCACGGTAGCGGTGTATTTTTTACCAGGGTCAATAAGAAGTTCAGGGGGGGTTGTCCATTGTTTTGACATTTTTTGGTTCCTTTGGTTTGTCTTGAAAAAAAGTTAAAAGTTTAAAAATTACTTGCAGATACGTAGCATCCGCATTATTGGCACGAGGAGTTAGCCAGGCTTTCTAAGTGTGATCATCACCGCCCACACACCCAAGAGCACATACAAAAACAGCGACCATTCCGGGATGCCCAAGCCAAGAAAAGTCCATCCTTTGGCGGCACATTCGCCGGAACCGTGCATGAGTTCCTGCCACACTTCTGCCATAGGGAAGTTTCCCAGCATGTACTCCAGGCCTGGGCCGCAGGCAGGCACTTGGTCTTTGGGCAAATGCTGAAGCCAGATATGGCGGCCAGCAGTACCCACACCGCTCAATGCCAGCAGTGCTATCAATCCTCCATACACTTTCGTACCGCTGCGCTTAGGATTGTGCAGAGTAGCAAGAGCAAACAGAACTAACATGGCAATGAAGATGAAGCGCTGGATCATGCATAAAGGGCAGGGCTCCTGATGCAGAACGTATTGCAGATAGAGCGCCATGCCAAACGCAGCGGCGATGACCAACGTCCCGGCCAAATATAGCCAGCGATTGGAAAGAGTGCACAATCGATTACAAATTTTCATCACGCAATTTGCTGATTTTATTTTTCAACAGTTCTATCGTGAAGTTCACTTCTTCCTCGGTGGTGAAACGCCCCACGGTGAACCGAATCGAGCTGCGTGCCAATGCATCGCTGCGTCCCAAACCACGTAGCACATAAGACGGCTCCAGGCTTGCCGAAGTGCAGGCAGACCCGCTGGATACCGCAATATCGGCGATCGCCTTGGTCAGCGAGTCACCATCCACATAATTGAAACTGACATTCAGGGTATGCGATACGCGCTGCTTAATGTCGCCGTTCAGGTACACGTCTCCTATGCTGGAGAGGCCGTGCCACAAGCTGTCACGTAGCGTGCGGATGCGTTCGTTTTCTGTGGTCATTTCGTGTTGCGCGATGTGAAAAGCTTCGCCCATGCCAACTATCTGGTGTGTCGCCAGGGTGCCTGAACGCATGCCACGTTCATGCCCGCCACCATGCATCTGTGCCTCCAGGCGCACTCGTGGCTTGCGCCGTACATACAACGCACCGATACCTTTTGGGCCATAAGTTTTATGTGCGGAAAATGACATCAAGTCGACTTTCAAGCGCGACAGATCAATCACTATTTTTCCGGTGGCCTGTGCCGCATCAACATGGAACAGGATGCCGCGCTCACGGCAGATTTCACCGATTGCTGCGATGTCCTGAATCACACCGATTTCATTGTTGACATACATTACCGAAACGATAATGGTATCAGGGCGCAATGCCGCCTTTAATTTATCCAGATCGAGTAAGCCATTTGGTTCGGAATCGAGGTAAGTTGCAGAAAAGCCTTGCCGCTCCAGTTCGCACACGGTATCGAGTACTGCCTTATGCTCGACTTTCATCGTGACAATGTGCTTGCCCTTATCTTGGTAGAACTGTGCCGCACCCTTCAGCGCCAGATTGTTGGACTCGGTCGCGCCCGAAGTCCAGACGATTTCTTTAGGGTCGGCGTTCACCAGTGCCGCCACCTGCTCACGCGCGCGTTCTACCGCCTCGTCCGCTACCTGACCATAGACATGGGGGCTCGCCGGGTTGCCGAACTTCTCTGTTAAATAGGGGATCATTGCTTCAGCAACGCGCGGATCAATGGGCGTGGTCGCTGAATAGTCCAGGTAAATTGGGAGATGCAGACTCATTTTAATTTTGAATTCAAATTATGCCTCACGCGTTAAAGCAAGAAATTCCGTGCGCAATGCCAGATTGGGTTGAAGTTCGCCAAGCATGGCTGACGTGACGGTTTCTTCACCGGCTGTGCTAATACCACGGCTTTCCATGCACATATGCCGACAGCGAATAACCACGCCTACTGCTTTCGGTTCCAGATGCGTCATCAAGGCATTGGCAATTTGAATGGTGAGCCGTTCCTGTACCTGTAACCGCCGGGAAAAACAATTTACCAGGCGCGTCAGCTTGGATAAACCCACTATTTTCCCATTGGGAACATAGCCGATCGTGGCTTTGCCAAAGAAAGGCGCCAGATGATGCTCGCAATGACTATAGACAGGGATGCCTCGTATAACGATGAGTTCGTTGTAATCCTCTGCTCCATCTTCAAATATCTTTAGAAGCTCTGCCGGGTCTTGGGTATATCCGGAAGTCCAGTGCTTCCAGGCAGTGACAAGGCGAGATGGTGTTTCAATCAGGCCGGCTCTATCGGGATCTTCCCCCAAACTCACCAGAAGCCGGCGCCAGTCCTGCTCGGAAAATTGTTGTTCTGACATCTGTGCTTTTCCTGTCAATGTTGATAGCTACACGGCTCGAATCAATCCCAGCGGTTGTCGCGAACTTGAATCTCGTCGTTTTCAATGCGCACGGGGAAAGTAGCGGTCGGTTCGTAAGCAGGTGCAGTCAATGCCTCGCCAGTGCGTATGCAGAAACGTGCACCGTGGCGCGGGCAAATGATCTGGTCGCCTTCGACCGTGCCACCGGTGAGCTGGCCGGAATCATGAGTGCAGACATCCTCAATGGCATAATATTGGCCTTCGAGATTGAATACCACGGCCTGCGCTCCATCCACATCAACAACTCTCCGCTCGCCTGGCGCAAATTCACCGACTCGCGCAACCGTCACCCAATCACTCATTCCAATTCCATTTTTAATTGTTCCTATGCGCTAATCTCTCGATCTCCAACAGAAGCCAATATTTTTTTAATAGGTTGGCATTGTGCTATCGACTTGCTGAGCCCAAGCATGGACGCCACCGGTCAAGTTGATAACATGCATCAAACCATTCTGTTCCAAAAAAACCGCAATCTGCATACTGCGCATACCGTGATGGCAAATACAAACGATAGCTTGCTTCGAATCCAACTCCGACAGCCTGTCCGGAATGGTATTCATCGGCATCGTCAACGCTCCGTCAATATGACAGGTTTGAAATTCCCATGGCTCACGCACGTCGAGCAATACTGGTTTATCTCGCGTTGTATCCGAAAGCCATGCGGCTAAATCCGGTGCAGTTAAAGTTTGCATAATAGTGGCGACCATTTATTCGCGAAAGAAAACAGCAATTCCAACCTAGACAGACAGGACTTCGATGTCCGGTTCAATCGTCCGAAGTAAACTCGTGATACTGATGAGCGTGGCCGAGGTCGAACTCGGGCATGAACCGCACGCGCCCTGGAGATGCACGCTGAGAAAGTTACCGGAAAAACCGATTACATGGAGGTCGCCACCATCGCCTCGCAGATAGGGACGGATCTTTTCGTCAAGCATCGCGTTGAGCTTATCGAAGCGCACCTGATCCTCTGGACTCAAACCGGCGATTGCAACAGCCGCCGCTGCAACCAAGGCTTCCGAAGAGGCATCCGCTGCCGGTGCTTCGCGGAGTGGCACGGCAATCAAGCGCGCCAACTGGGGCCAGTGGGCTTCACCGTCCTGCGTGACGGTTAGACAGCTATCAACATAGAACACATTGGTCACATGCTCGATTTCGAACAGCGCGGAAGCGAGGGTATCGGACTTGGCTTCCTCGGCATTATCGAACGAGTATGACAACCCCCATGTTAATGGCTCCTTGAGCATAAACTTCACTGCGTTTGGATTGGGCGTGTCTTCTATTTCAGCAATTTTTGGCATTTCTATTCCTTAAAAATTAAGGCCTCATTTTTAACGCCTTTGACAATCCCATAAGCAATAGGTTGCTATAAATAACCGCTTGTCCAAGCCTTCCTCTTAAAACTGTGCTGCTTGTAAATATAGCCGTAACTTGTGCGACAATTTTTTCAGGCATCACCGATCGGGGCATGCATTGGATCATCTTCCGACTCAGTCGAGGTGGATGCTACTGCGTTAAACGCGCCACTAAGGGTATGCCATGGCAGAATTGCGCATTTGACACGTGTTGGCAAATCACTCACGCCAGCAAATACCGCAAGCCTGCCAATATTGGGACAGGCTTCATGGGAAAGCTTGCCAGTTGCCATAGCGAGAAACTCCTGGATCAGCGTTTCCGCCTCCGCCCGCGTCTTGCCCTTGATGGCAGTCGTCATCATCGATGCAGATGCCTTGCAGATCGCGCAAGACTCACCCTGAAATGCGATGTTATTGATACGCTCATCACCGAGATCGACATCCACGCTGATGTGATCACCACACAGCGGATTGTGTCCCACCGCATGATGGCTAGCGGATTCAATCGCGCCGTAATTACGCGGTTTTTTGTTGTGGTCGAGGATAACCTCTTGGTAGAGAGATTTATAGTTAGCCATTATGTAAAAATCTTCTGTACGGTGCGGATGCCGGCAATCAGTGCATCGACTTCATCCATGCTGTTGTAAAATGCAAACGATGCGCGCGAAGTGGCCGGTACATGCAAACGTTGCATAACTGGCTGTGCGCAATGATGTCCGGTACGCACAGCGACGCCTTCCTGATTGAGCAGTGTGCCGATGTCATGTGGATGCACACCGTCGACTGCAAAAGACAATACTGCGGCCTTGTGCTCGGCGGTGCCAATAATTCGCACGCCTGGCATAGAGTTTATTTGCTCGGATGCATATTTAAGCAGGGCGAGTTCGTGCGCGGCTATTGCATCCATGCCGATCTCCGACAAATAATCGACCGCAGCGCCCAGCCCAATGGCCGCAGCAATAGGCGGAGTACCCGCCTCGAATTTATGCGGAATGGTGTTGTAGGTAGTTTTTTCAAACGTCACCGACAAAATCATGTCGCCACCGCCCTTGAATGGCTGCATGTTTTCCAGCAGCGCAGCACGGCCATAAAGAATGCCTATGCCGGTCGGCCCGCACAGCTTGTGGCCAGAGAATGCGTAGAAATCGCAGTCAAGATCCTGCACGTTAACCTTGATATGCGGGGCTGCCTGCGCGCCATCAACCAGCACCGGCACGCCGCGCGCATGTGCAAATGCAATCATTTCCTTTATCGGGTTGATCGTGCCTAGCGCGTTCGAAACGTGCGTCACACCGACGAATTTGGTGCGCTCGTTAAAGAGTTTCTCGTATTCATCTATGAGCAGTTCACCCGCATCATTAATCGGCACCACGCGAATCTTTGCGCCCTTTTCTTCTGCCAGCATCTGCCACGGCACAATGTTTGAATGATGCTCTAGCGTGGTCAGGATGATTTCGTCGCCGGCTCCGATAAACTTACGGCCATAGCCATGCATCACCAGATTGATTGCATCGGTGGTACCACTGGTGAAGATCACTTCGCGCTCTTCATTTGCATTGATAAAGTGCTGTAACTTGCGACGCGCCGCCTCGAATTCGGAGGTTGCAATCTCTGACAAGTAATGCACCGCGCGATTGATATTGGCGTGCTGCGTCGTCTGGTAGCGCACCAAACGGTCGATCACCTGCTGCGGCATCTGGCTTGAGGCAGCGTTGTCGAAATATACCAGCGGCTTGTCGTTAACCGTCAGCTTAAGAATTGGAAAATCGGCGCGAATACGCTCAACATCGAATGCGGACGACGATTGGGATTTTAGTGCGGTTTGGTTTTCATTCATGGCTGGACTGTAGTCTGTTCGAGTACGGTTTGTTCAAGCTGGAGTTTGAGTGATGCAATGGGCATACGTTCGATGATTTCGGCCCCGAACGCATAAGTCAGCATGTTACGCGCTGCTGTTTCGGACAACCCACGACTCTGCAAATAAAACACTTCCTCGTTGTCAAGCTGGCCGATGGTCGCGCCATGTGTGCACTTTACGTCGTCGGCGAAAATCTCAAGTTGCGGCTTGGTGTCGACGTGGGCTTTTCCGGTCAATAACAGGTTGCGACTGGACTGCCTGGAGTCGGTACGTTGCGCACCTTGACGCACCTTGATTTTGCCGTTGAATACCGCATGCGCGCTGCCGCCGACGATACATTTGTGCATCTGACGACTTACTGCGTTCGGCTTCGCGTGGTCGATGCAGGTGTGTGTATCGGCCAACTGACGCCCTGAGATTAGCGCCAACCCGTCAACCGCACATTCGGCCTCCTCGGCTAACTGCACATTCAGGTTATAACGCGAAATGCGAGCGCCGAACGCGACACTCACCGACTGATAATTACTGGCGCGTGCGACCGTTACCGCGCAATTTGCAATATGAAACGCCTTCGCGCCTTCACGCTGCACCCGGATATGGTTGACGCGCGCATTATCGATCAACGCGATTTCGGTCACTGCATTGGTGAAATAGGCATCTTCCTGCAATGAAACATAATCCTCAACCACTGTCACTGCGCTACCAGACCCGGCCAGCAACAGGCAACGCGGGTAGCTTACGACATCCTTTTGCGTCGCAATGAATAGCAGATGTACCGGCGCCGCAATTGAAGTGTCGCGTGGCACGACGATCAATGCCGCGTCATGCAGAAATGCAGTATTAAGGGCAGCAAATACATTGTCGCTGAATTCTGTGAGGCGACCCAGGAATGGCTCGATGGCCGCTGCGTGCGCGGCAAATCCAGCTTCCAGATTGACCACCGCTATGCCATTGTCTGTGCTACCACTAGACAGCTGAGGGGCATAAACACCATCGACGAACACCAGTCGGGTAGTCGCTTCTTCAATATAAAAGCGCTCTATGTCTGCGATCTGGAGGCTGATGGTTGTGCGCACTGGATGGAATGACATCTTGGTGAGCTGCGAAATATCGGTAAAACGCCATTCCTCGTCGCGCAGGGTGGGTACCGTCAGAACACCAACGCGGTCGACCGCCTCCGCGCGTAGTGCATTGAGCCATGCCAACGGACTTGCCGGCAAGTGTGGCTGTCCTGCCAGCAGGGTTTCCAGGTAACCCGCATTAATAGTGCCGGGTACACTCATGCCGTCGCCCTCGCTGCAGCCTTGTTCTCGGCTCCGACCCAGTCGTAGCCACGTGATTCAAGCTCTAACGCAAGTTCCTTGCCGCCCGTCTTGATGATGCGGCCTGCTTCCATCACATGCACGTAATCAGGCACGATATAGTTCAGCAGACGCTGATAGTGCGTTACCAACAACATCGCATTATCTTTGTTGGCCAGCTGGTTGACGCCGCTGGCAACGATCCTGAGTGCGTCAATGTCGAGGCCGGAATCGGTTTCATCCAGAATCGCCAGTCGTGGATCCAACATCGCCATTTGCAATATTTCGTTGCGCTTTTTTTCGCCGCCGGAAAAGCCTTCGTTAACGCTACGCTCCAGAAAATCAGGACTCATTTCGAGCAATTTCATCTTCTCGCGCACATAGTCATCAAACTCGAGCGGGTCGAGTTCTTCTTTGCCACGATGAGTCTGAACAGTATTATAAGTAAGGCGCAGAAACTGACTATTGCCGACGCCAGGTATCTCAATCGGATACTGAAATGCGAGAAATACGCCGGCACGTGCGCGCTCTTCGGGAGCTAGATCGAGCAAGTTCTGACCTTGGAACATTACGGTACCGCCAGTGACTTCATAAGCTGAATGACCCGCGAGTATCTTGGAGAACGTGCTCTTGCCCGAGCCGTTTGGCCCCATGATGGCGTGTATCTCGCCACTTCTTACGGTCAAGTCCAATCCTTTTAAAATTTCGGTACCACTCACATTTGCGCATAGCCCGCGCACTTCAAGCAATATCTTGCTGTCCTTGTAAATCATCCAACGCTCCCTTCAAGTTTGAAACTGAGCAATGCGGTTGCTTCGACCGCAAACTCCATTGGTAATTGCTGAAATACGTCTTTACAGAATCCATTGATAATCATTGATACGGCGGCTTCTGCGTTGATGCCGCGCTGCGCAAAGTAGAACAGCTGATCCTCACCAATCTTCGAGGTCGATGCCTCGTGCTCGACTTGGGAGCAGTTGTTAGCTACTTGAATATAGGGGAAGGTGTGGGCACCGGACTGATGACCAACCAACATCGAATCACATTGCGAATAATTGCGTGCGCCCGTGGCGCTCGGCGCAATCTTGACCAAGCCACGGTAACTGTTGTTGGAGTGGCCAGCCGAGATACCTTTGCTGACTATGGTGCTGCGCGTATTTTTTCCGATGTGTATCATTTTGGTGCCCGTATCGGCTTGCTGATAATGGTTGGTGACCGCAACGGAATAGAATTCACCGACCGAATTATCGCCAAGCAGCACGCACGAAGGATATTTCCAGGTGATGGCCGAGCCGGTTTCAACTTGGGTCCACGAAATGCGCGAGTTAACGCCTTTAGCCAAGCCGCGCTTGGTTACAAAGTTGTAAATGCCACCGATGCCGTTTTCGTCACCCGCATACCAATTTTGCACTGTTGAATATTTGATGTCGGCGTTATCGAGCGCTACAAGCTCCACTACCGCCGCATGCAGCTGGTTGCTGCTAAACGCAGGCGCGGTACAGCCTTCAAGGTAAGAAACCGAAGACCCTTCCTCAGCAATGATCATCGTGCGTTCGAATTGGCCTGACTCCTCCGTGTTGATGCGGAAATAGGTCGATAAATCCATCGGGCATTTGACGCCCTTGGGGATGTAGCAGAACGATCCGTCGGTAAATACCGCCGAGTTGAGCGCGGCATAAAAATTATCACTGGGCGGTATCACGGTACCGAGATATTTCTGCACCAGCTCGGGATGTTCAAGCACAGCCTCCGACATTGAACAGAAAATGATGCCAACCTCGGCAAGTTTATGCTTGTAAGTAGTCGTCACTGATACGCTGTCAAAAATGACATCAACCGCAACGCCAGCAAGCGCCATGCGCTCATGTAACGGCACGCCAAGCTTCTCGAACGTGCGTAACAATTCAGGATCGACCTCATCCATGCTTTTCAATTTCGGCTTTTGCTTGGGCGCAGCGTAATAGCTGATCGCCTGGAAATCGATCTTCGGATAATGAACATTTGGCCACGCAGGCTCTTCCATCTTGAGCCAAGCCGCGTAGGATTTGAGCCGGAAATCAAGCAGCCACTCCGGCTCCTTTTTCTTGGCCGAAATCATCCGGATGGTATCTTCATTCAATCCCTTCGGCGCGACATCAGACTCAATGCTAGTGACAAAACCATGCTTGTATGGCTGGTTGACGAGGTTTTGCAGCGTTGCACTCATTGTGTTACCTCCGAGAAATCATCAATATCGAAGAAAAAAGCTTGTCTATGGGTTAAATGAGGCAATGAAACGGTACACCTTTACTGTGCATTTTGAGCCATGGACTTTGCCGCCTCACCTGATAGATTGAAGCTCTCACCACAGCCGCACATGCTGCCGACATTGGGGTTGTCAAATTTAAACATCTGCTTAAGCCCGTCAGTCACGAAATCCAAACGCGAGCCGTTAATATATGACAAGGTCGAATCATCAAACACAACCTTGGCGTTATGTGCTTCGAGCATATGATCCCCTGCAAGCACTTCATCGGCATAATCATAGGTGTATGCATAGCCGGAACAACCCACTTTTTTGACGCCGATGCGAAGAGCAAGGCCTTTCCCTCGCTTTGCGAGTTGAGTCTGGATCTGTTTTGCTGCACTTTCAGTTAATGTAATCGCCATTATTTAAACTCCTAATTGTAGCCAACGGAGCGTATCGAGAAAGGCCAGGAAAATATCAAAGCCAGCCTCCATTTAAATCGCCAATGAAAACAAACGATTGAAGAATGCGCCCAATATAATTCCAGGCCTCGATCACACCGGAACAAGCACCTGTTTAACAATATTTTTGCTGACGCTTACTGTCTTGACTTCAGGCTTGGGCTTGGCCGCATCGTCAACTAATTGCTGCAAGCTTACCCCTGCCATATAGCCATACAAAGCATCGTTCAGCCCCATCCATAAATCATGGGTAATGCATTGCTTTTCGTCATGGCAATTAGCCTTTCCACCACACCGGGTAGCATCCACTGACTCATCTACCGCCACGACGATGTCGGCAACCGAGATTTGTGCGCTTGGACGCGCCAGATAATATCCCCCGCCCGGACCGCGCACTGCAACCACGATATTGCGCTTACGCAGCTTGCCGAACAGCTGCTCAAGGTAAGACTGTGAAATTCTTTGACGCTCACTAATGCTGGACAATGTTATCGGCCCGCATCCGCCATGCAACGCCAAATCAGCCATTGCCATCACGGCAAAACGTCCTTTAGTGGTAAGCCGCATGATTTCTCCCTGAGTTTACATCACACAAGATCAGCATTTTTATCTGTATATACATGCTGACGTGAACCAGTAGACCGTTCCATTACAGCAATCATAACAATCCGTTCGGACTGAGCTTGTCAAAGGCCGGTTTTAACGCGGGATCAAAGGTTCGACAAGCTCACCGCGAACGGTAATGTTTTTACTGGCGCGCACCACTAGCTCTTATATTTTACAAATAGCTGTGCCTTCATAACATGTCTTCAAAGCAGTTATGTAGAACACTCTCGAGCTTTATTATCATTTCATTCTGCGCGCTCATCACGCGAATTGAATCGATAAAAACTCTTGAATGTAATGATAAAATACCCAACCTATTTAGTCAACTAATAACTTTAAGGCGCTTCTAAAAATTCAAATTTCCAAGCAAGGCAAGGCACAAGTAAAAAATTTTAGCGCGGCATATAGTTGATATATAAGAGATAATCTTTTCGAGTACCGCCGTATTGTGACGCAAATTGGATTTTTAGAGGCGCCCTTTAGTCAACAATTCTATTCAGGTAATTAGGATCAAACTTGTCGGCGGTGGCGCGTTCTTCTTCGATGTTCACGCCCATTTTTTCCAGTTGTTCCAGAATAAGCTCGATGCGCTTGTCTACCACCATGCCATGTCCCAGCAAGCCGTGAATTGCTTGAGCCAGCGGATCATTCTGATCATTGCTGATGCCATACGCATTGAAACCCGGCCTCTTTGAAGCCTCATCAAGGATGCGCGCCGGTATCCCGGCAGCCGTCGCTCCCGCCGGTACATTCTTCACCACCACGGCATTGGAGCCTATCTTGGCGCCATCGCCGATGGTAATAGGGCCCAATATTTTGGCGCCGGCCCCAATCACGACACTATTACCTAACGTAGGATGGCGCTTTCCCTCTTTCCATGAAGTCCCGCCCAGTGTTACGCCGTGATACAAAGTACAGTCATCACCGATCTCGGCAGTTTCACCGATAACCACACCCATGCCGTGATCAATGAAAAACCGTCGCCCGATGGTTGCCCCCGGATGGATCTCGATGCCGGTAAAAAAACGGCCCAGGTGCGACAGAAAGCGTGCCAGCCATTTCAGCTTTGCATACCATAGCCAATGCGCAATGCGATGCACCAGGCGCGCGTGAAACCCGGGGTAGCAGGTTATTACCTCAAACACACTGCGCGCCGCTGGATCGCGTGCAAATACGCTGCCTATATCTTCTTTAATAGTTTGAAACATCAGGGCACCTAAATTTACTCACTCAATATCTTTTCATTTTGATCGCCGAGTTTTTGCTGTGCATTGTATTCAGTCGTGACAGTCAAAATACCACGCAGAATGTTGACTTCCTCATGCTCCAGCCGTGCACGAGCATACAAACGGCGCAACTTTTGCATCAGCTTGGTCGATTGCTTATCCCGTAAAAAACCAATTTCGGTAAGCGTGTCTTCCAAGTGCCGGAAAAATCTTTCTATCTGTTCCGCCGTTGCCGGATAAATTTCGGGCGGGGCATATTCCCCCTGCCCTGAAGCCAAGCGCAGCTCATAGCATACCAACTGTACCGCAGCCGCCAGATTAAGCGACGTATATGACGGACTGGCAGGGATGCGCACCATAAAGTGACAACGCGCCATCTCATCATTGGTCAAACCGGACATTTCGGTACCAAACAGAAGCGCCACCGGTTGCTGCATTGCCTGCTGTACCATTAGCGGCATCGCCGCGCGCGGGGTGAGCACTTCTTGAGAAATGTAGCGCACCCGTGCCGACATTCCCGCCACCAGAACCGCACCTTGCAACGCCTCATCCAGCGAGCCACACACGACTGCGTTTTGCAGCACATCTGCCGCGCTGGCCGCCATCGCGTCCGCCTGTTGGTCAGGAAAACGCTGTGGATTAATCAAATACAGACTCTGCAGCCCCATGGTCTTCATCGCGCGCGCAGCCGCGCCAATGTTGCCTGGATGAGTGGTATGACTAAGCACCACACGTACATTATTTAAAATCTCTGGTTTATCCAAAGTACAATTCACACTAAAATACGGCTTCGGAACAATCCGACTGCTCATTAAAAAGGTTCGTTATGCATCCCATGCTCACCATCGCGGTGAAAGCCGCGCGTCGCGCCGGCAACTTGATCCATCGTGCTGCCAATAATCTCGACCACCTCACCGTCACCAAAAAATCTCACTCGGATTACGTCAGCGAGGTAGATCGCGCGGCCGAGCAGGCCATCATCACCACCTTGCTGGATGCCTACCCAAAACATGCAATTCTAGCAGAAGAGACTGGTGCCCAAGGCGACTCCGAATTTGTTTGGATCATCGACCCGCTCGATGGAACCACTAACTTCCTGCATGGTTTTCAGCAATACGCCGTATCCATTGCATTGCAGCACAAAGGCGTATTGACCCAGGCAGTAATATATGACCCGACCAAAAATGATTTGTTCACCGCCACGCGTGGCAGCGGTGCTTATATCAACGACCGTCGCCTGCGTGTAAGCAAGCGCATCGAACTGGCCGACTGCCTGATTGGCACCGGATTTCCTTACACCAAGTTTGAGCATCTGGATGCCTATATGGGCATCTTGCGCGACATGATGCAAAAGACCTCCGGCCTGCGCCGGCCGGGCTCTGCCGCACTTGATCTCGCCTACACTGCGGCGGGGCGCTACGATGGATTCTTTGAAATTGGCCTTAAACCTTGGGACATCGCTGCGGGGTGTTTGCTGATTACAGAAGCGGGCGGCTTGGTGGGTGACATGCAAGGCAACGACACGTTCCTCGAAAGCGGCAACCTTTGTGCAGGTAACCCCAAAGTATTCGCGCAGATGCTGCAAGTCATTGCTCCTCACCTGACGGAGGGGCTGAAATCCAGTCACTCATAAAATGATTCTGGTGCAAGCCGAAATAACTCAACCACAATAATTAATATCCATGTGGCTGCCGTCTATTTAGACGCCGTCGATGTGGAATTCAAGCATTTATCTTTACATAGTCCGCCGAATCTGGATGCATTGCGGTAGAAGCCAGATGGCGTTCAAACCATAGACGCGCCAAGCTGGCTACCTGTTCCAGCGTACCCGGCTCTTCGAAGAGGTGTGTTGCACCCGGAATAATATCGAGCCGTTTTTCTCCGTGCATTTGTGCCAGTGCGATCTCGTTGAGGCGAATTACTTGATGGTCATCTCCTCCAACGATGAGCAATGTCGGTGCCTTGACCCGCGAAAGCGCATCTCCCGCCAAATCAGGTCTGCCACCACGGGAAACGACGGCGCTCACATCCTGAGGATGGTCGGCCGCAGTCAGCAACGCTGCACCGGCACCGGTGCTGGCACCGAAATAACCGATTTTCAATGCACGGGTCGATTGATTCTGTTTGAGCCAATCCGTCACATATCCCAATCTTCGCGCCAGCAATTGAATATCAAAGCGCAAATACCCGCTGGGCCGATCAGCAATCTCTTCTTCTGCGGTTAACAAATCAATCAGCAGCGTTGCCAGCCCTGCCTGCTGTAATTGTTCCGCCACGAATCGATTACGCGGACTGTGCCTGCTGCTGCCGCTGCCATGCGCAAACAATACAATTCCGCTGGCATTTGACGGTAAGGTTAAATTGCCTTCAAGCTCGACTGGGCCAGCCGGAACGTGAACCAATTTTTGTTCTTGATGATTCACTTTTGCCTCCACGACATTCAATATGTGTAAATCGCGTTACACGGCAAATGGGAAAGTTTCAGGCACTTCGCCTTCTTTCCATAGTGCGCTTCTCTCCAGAGGCTCCACTGCACGCGTTTCATCAAAATGTAGAACAACATCGAACTGCAAGGGCAAACTTGCAAACAAATAATGGCTGCTACGCTCGGTCTCCGGCAAGTAGACCACCCCAATCGCACGTTCAAGGCGCGGCTCGGATAGAAAATTCGATACCCTGCTCTTACGTAACGGCAGCATGAATGAAGGTAGCCCAATTTCATGCAGCAAGCTCTCGTAACTGTTAGGCAGCGCCGGGCGTACATGTTTGCGTTCGGCTCCGCTATCCCATCCAGAAGCGGCCGTTACCGTGCCATGATGCGTAGTAAAACCGACCAGTACGGCTTCCTGGTTATACCGCTCGCGTACCAATTGACCTACATTTAATTCGCCGCCTTGACCCATTTGAGTAGCTCGCGCATCACCGAGATGCGAGTTATGCGCCCACAAAACAATCTTGCTCTGTTGACCTTGCCGATCAAGATGCTTAATCAATGCATCAAGTGTCTCCATCATATGGCGATCGCGCAAATTCCAGGACGATATGCGCGATTGGAACATCGAGCGATAGTATTCTTCGGCATTTTTGACGATTCTGGCATTTTGCTCGGCGTAGAAAAATTCATCCATTGCTGCGTGACCGTCCTGCCGCATATATGCCGCGAACTGCTGTCGCAAATCGATCAGCTCGTCGATCACCTGTTGCTCGCACGAGGCACTTAGTCCAAAGCTGGCTGCATAGCCATAAGCTTCAATATTTTCGCTAAAGTGATCAAAGCAGCCATAGCGGTAACGTGCCCGTTGAGCCGCTTGCGGATCAACCTTGTCGAGATAATCGAGAACCGCACGCGTTGAACTGTTAAGACTATAGAGATCAAGCCCATAAAAACCGACCTGTTTGCTTGGAAATTCCAGTGCATCATTATGCTCGCGCAGCCAACCTATAAAATCAAGTACATCGGCATTGCGCCACATCCAGGTCGGGAAACGTTTGAAATCAGCCAGTGCTTCGGTTGCGGAGACATCATTTGACATGCCTCGCACATAGCGATTAACGCGATAGGCGGAAGGCCAATCGGCTTCGACAGCAACAGCCGTGAAATTTTTTTCTTTGATCAGCCGTTCAGTAATCCGAGCGCGTTCGCGATAAAACTCATGCGTCCCGTGCGAGGCTTCGCCCAGCAGAACCAAGCGCGCATCACCGATAATCGACATGAGTGCGTCATAATCATTGTGATCCCCGACTAACGGGTGCGCATCCTTCTTTATCCGATCAATCAATACGCTATCGGACATCTTGATCATATGCCAGCCTCCTGACTAATATTTCTCGCTGCGCTGTTCCTACGATTTCTTTCAAGCAGGTTATTCACTTCCTCGTCGGTCACCTGCGAAAAATCTCTGTACCACAATCCAACCGCGCTGAAATTCTCAGGCTTTTCGAGACATATGACCTCATCTGCAAGCTCTTCTAATTCGGAACAAGTCATGCCCGCGCCCACCGGCACGGCGACAATCAACTTTGTCGGCCGCTTCTCGCGCAAGGCCGCAATAGCTGCACGCATGCTTGAACCGGTAGCCAGTCCGTCGTCCACGATAATAACGTTATGGCCACGGACATCCAGCGCTGGCCGCTGACCACGGTATGTTCGCTCGCGACGCTCAAGTTCACGCTGTTCACGCGCTACGATATGCCCGATGATTTCATCGCTGAGCGATAGCTGACGTATCAAATCTTGATTAAGGAAGCGTGCCCCGCCGGACGCAATCGCGCCCATCGCGAACTCTTCGTGACCGGGCAGACCCAGTTTTCGCACCACCAAAATATCCAGGGGCAGGTTGAGCTCTTCAGCAATTTCGAAAGCAACTGGAACACCGCCTCGCGGTAATGCAATAACCACTGCGTCCGGATAATTGGCGTAAGCGGCAAGGCGGTGCGCCAATACCCTGCCTGCTTCGGTTCTATCCAGGAATAACATTTGTTAAGCCTTTCCCTGTTTGTAATTGGGGCGCAGATTCACAACAAAACAACACCCAATGGAAATGAGATGCTCGGTATGGTCCACCTGACCTTTACCCTGTGCTCATGCACTACAACCGGACAAATTATGCAATTGCCTGAGTTGATCGGCGAGCAGCTTTCCAGCCACTTATTTGAAAGGTTGCGCCTAACTGCCGACTGAGTCTGTGCGACAACGCACATATTCAGGTTTATTAGGTAGGCCAGTCCCAAACCTTTCGGCAGCATAGCTAGAAAAACATTTGACTGGTTTCGTGTGCCGTAGCTATATCTGGGGCGGGGCGGGTAAAGAAGAAATGCAGCGTGGATAATTCATTGCGTGAGGCTTTTTTGTCTTGCTGCCATCCGAGAACTAAAGCAATTTCTTCAACTGATACAATTTTTCCAGCGCTTGCTTCGGGCTAAGTTCATCCGGCGTGATGTCACGCAATGAGCTCAACGCCGGGTGCTCTGGCAGTTCGGGAAAGTCCGGCACGGCGCTGAA
>CAIRGS010000088.1 GCA_903878125.1 uncultured Nitrosomonadales bacterium
GATCACCATCAAGACCGCGGATTACGGGACGACTCGAGTTCGGGCCAAAGTAGGTGGAGCTTACGCCGGGAAGCTTGGACAGCGTTTCACCTAACGTGCTCTCTTGTCGAAATGATAAATCTTTTCCACTCAACACAGAAACCGGGGATACAAGATCAAACAAAGCGCTTCCCAACGGATTGGCGGTAACAACAATCTGCGGCAATAAAACTGCTTCATTTACTGCTTGCTCCGTATCCACAACCTGCGGCGGGCGAATGACGGGAGGAGTGACTGCGGCCGGGGCGGCTACGATGACCGGCGGCGGAATGATAGGTTTCACAATGGCAAAGTTGGTGGCTGGCATCGGTGCAGTTTCTTGCTTGCCATCTTTCCCTGGTTTCTTCATCTCGGCTTGCTCCACGCTTAGTCGCCTGGATTGGAGCTGCTTGCCTTTGGCGTTAAGTTGCGCAGCAACTAATAGCACTTTGATAGTTTGATCCACGCCTTGGCCCACTCTTACGTCCTGCTCAAATACGCGAGCACTAAAAGCATCAACTTTCTTTTGAACTTTCAACTTCAATCTGCCAGCAGGAACAGATAAATTCAATGGACATTTGCCCTTAAATTTATCATTGATAAACACTTCAGCGCCCAGATCATCACCACTGCAAGCAACACTCAGCATGGAACCAGCCGCATGTGCTTTAGCGGATGCCGCGAAAGCCAAGAATAAAAGGGGTAATACGTAAACTGATTTCATGGCCGCGGCATAGGTGAATAGCGCCGGGCAGAATATGACGGGCTTAAACATGGCAATTCTCCAAAATGAATGACATAACCCCGCGTTAGACGGGGCGGTCTTATGCAATTTTTTGGAGAAAACCGGGAGGGCCGCGCGCAACGGCGGCAAGGGATTGGTTGGAACGGAATGTAATGGTGTTAAATCGTACCGTTCCGCTCGGAATGGCGATAACCAAGAAGGAATGGGAAGAGCTGCCAAGTACACCGCCAAGCTGTGTGTAAGCCGCACAATATCCGCAGGCCGATGAATGCGGTATGTGCTTGTCATGCTGTTGCTGTTGCTCCGCAAGAGCATGGCGCAGAGCATGCACAGCTCCGCCTTGCTGGGCTAAAAGCAGCAACAAGGTAAGCAGCAACGGTAAAATAGCGCGAGGAAATAGCATGATGCGGTCAACCTTAACAAAGATTGAAAAATGGTGCAAGGATGCGGGGTGATTTCTGTTTGGAAAAATCTTAACATGAAAATCGATGTCCCGAACGTATTACATTACCTAACTCCGGTTGCTATAATTTTTCATACGCGAAGAGAAACGCTGTTTAAAGCTATAATTATTCTGCGATGCAACTTGAATCAGACAGGGGCATTCAAACAGCTGTAATTCCATACAGGTAACGATGATAATAAATTCCAATGGATGGTTCTACTTGAGCAATATCTAGATATTTGCGACTTCTGGCATTGCGACTATAATTGACACAGATAAACTCACTTCCAAATGATCTTTATGTCCTCAACTAGAATTTATTTATTGCTTGTCAGCCTTGCATTAGGTGGCTGCGCTTCAACTCAGCGGGAAAAAAATCCGCAAGATCCGCTGGAACCGTTTAACCGGAGCATGTACAAATTTAACGATGCGGTGGATAGGGCTGTATTAAAACCGGTAGCGAAAGGCTACAACATCGTAATACCAGAGCCCGGAAAAATCATGGTGAGAAACTTCTTCTCGAATCTGGATGACATCACTGTCACTCTAAACGACTTGCTACAACTAAAATTTTCTCAAGCTGCATCCGACGGCACGCGCGTATTATTCAACTCAACATTTGGCGTTTTTGGCATAATCAACATTACTGATCGACTTGAGAAACACAATGAAGACTTCGGTCAAACTTTGGGTTTTTGGGGCATTAGCAGTGGGCCTTACGTCGTCCTCCCACTCTTTGGCCCGAGAACTTTTCGCGATAGCATTGGTTTGTATGTGGATAGCTATTCCAGTCCCATTCGCTTAGTTCCGGATATACCCACACGCAACGAAATGTATGTAACACGGATGATAAGTCTCCGAGCCGGACTACTGGAACAGGAAAAAATATTGGACGAGGCCGCAATTGACCGTTATGCCTTTATCCGTGATGCCTATTTGCAACAACGTCAAAGCTTGGTATATGACGGCAATCCACCGCGTGAAAAGTTCGATGACGAGGACAATAGTGATCTGCCAAATAAAACTTCAATCGAAGATAAAAAGGAAAATTCACAGCCAGCAGTAGTTGACATGCCTGTTCCCCCGCACATCATGGAACAACCAACAACCCAACAGGTACCGAACAATCCTGCATCAATTGCGCAGCCTACCGAGATGGTGGTTCAAGCTGACGCATCTTTTAACCCGTACAGGATAGAACAACCAGTACCGATGACATCAGAAAATTGACGTTAGAAAATCCCGAACTAAATTAATCAGTAATTCTGGTGCTGACCAAATTCAATTTGATTAAATCCAACACAAACTACCGCTTTCGATATTTGCCAGAGCAAATGTTATTAACCGGTTTCAATGAAGAATCACAGTCAACTTAACGCCCTGCGTGTAATGCCTCAATGCGCTCATCAAGAGATGGGTGAGTACTGAATAACTTGGCAAAACCACCTCCACCCGCAATTCCAAACGCTGCCATCTGCTCGGGTAGAGTAGCCTGTTCATGATTGATTTTAAGCTTCTCCAATGCAGCGATCATCTTATTGCGTCCAGCCAAGTTTGCTCCACCTGCATCGGCACGAAATTCACGCTGGCGCGAAAACCACATAACGATCATGCTGGCCAGGATGCCCAGCAACATTTGTGCGATGATGCTAGTGACCCAGAAAGCTGGGCCATTTTCACGTTCAGTCTTGAACACCAAACGATCCACTAGATGGCCAATTATTCTGGAGAAAAAGATTACAAAAGTGTTGACTACGCCCTGGATAAGCGCAAGCGTTATCATGTCGCCATTGGCAACGTGGCTGATCTCGTGCGCGAGCACAGCTTCCACCTCATCCCGGCTCATGTTATGCAGCAATCCGGTACTTACCGCCACTAGTGCATTGTTACGGTTCCAGCCGGTAGCAAAAGCATTTACGTCTGGTGCTTCATAGATAGCGACTTCAGGCATGCCGATTTCCGCAGCTTGCGCCTGTTTGTGCACAGTTTCCATCAGCCAGCGCTCAGTAGGATCAATCGGGTTTGTAATAACCTGTGCACCAACCATCCTTTTGGCCGACCATTTGGACAGGAACAACGAAATTAGCGAACCAGCAAAACCCATCACCGCCGACATGAGTAATAAAGCGTTGAAATTGATACCACCACTTTCATTCAATATTTTGTCAACGCCAAGCAAGCGCAAGGTGATACTGATGACAAAAAGCACAGCCAAATTGGTCAGGATAAACAGAAAAATTCGTTTCATATAGATGTCTCTCTTGAACTAAAAAAGTGGGATGCAATTTATAATCCTTGCA
>CAIRGS010000089.1 GCA_903878125.1 uncultured Nitrosomonadales bacterium
GGCTTTAAGCTTTGCAGCTTCTGCGACTGTTGGTAATGTAGCCAGAGTTCCGCAAACTACACGCTGATTTTGTGTGGTTCCCTGTTGCACGATGGCGGCAGGGGTGAGTTCCGGCAATCCATGCGCTATTAGTTTGGAGCAAAGTATTTCGAGACTATGCAGGCCCATGTAAACCACGATGGTCTGATTGGGACGTGCCAATATTTCCCAATCGAGGTCCATGCCACCCTCTTTCAGATGGCCAGTTACGAAAATACAGGATTGCGCATGATCTCTGTGCGTGAGCGGTATCCCGGCATAGGCTGCAACACCGGATGCAGCGGTGATACCCGGCACGACTTGGAAATTTATTTTGTGCTCGGACAACATCTCGATTTCTTCTCCGCCACGGCCGAAAATGAAGGGGTCTCCCCCTTTGAGCCGCAAGACCCGTTTTCCTTCTTTTGCTAGTCTCACCAAAAGATCGTTTATGCTTTCTTGCGGCATCGTGTGGCGACCGCGCACCTTGCCGACATAAATTCTCTCTGCATCGCGTCGTGTCATTTCCAGCACCGGCTTGGAAACAAGGTTGTCATAAAGTACCACATCTGCTTTTTGCATCAGCCGTAACGCTCGGAAGGTGAGCAAATCTGGCGCGCCCGGGCCCGCACCCACCAGGAATACTTCACCGACTGGGCTATGATCATTGTCTTTTAGCATAGTGACTATCATGGCTTCGGCAGCTTTTTCGTTGCCCGAAAAAACTTTCTCGGCAATTGGGCTTTCCAGCACGTCCTCCCAGAATATTCGACGTTTACCAGAATCGCTAATATGCGTTTTGACCGCTTGCCTGAATTTGGCGGCGAAGGCGGCTAGTCGGCCATATCCTGGCGGTATTAGCGTTTCTAACTTGCCTCGTAAAATCCTTGCAAGAACGGGGGAGGCTCCTCCGGTTGAAAAAGCGACCATGAGTGGAGAGCGATCAAGTATTGCGGGCATAATGAAGGTGCAGAGATCGGGGTTGTCGACCACATTGACGGGTATGTTTCTTTTTTTTGCTTCGTTCGAAATTTCTTCGTTGGTCTTGATTTCATCGGTGGCGGCAATGACAAGTGTAATGCCATTCAGATGTGTAGCCTGAAACCGATCTGGAACATGTTCGATACTGGGAAGATGTTTAAAAGCATCGCACAATTCTGGTGCCACTATCTTCACTAATGCGCCCGCTTGCATCAGCACAGACGCTTTTCTAAAGGAAACTTCACCGCCTCCCACAACGAGGCATTTTTTCTCTTTAAGGTCTAGAAAGATGGGAAAATAATCCATGCCAAGCTTTGTTCCTGTCCAAAATATGGTTGCTCTTCTATCCCATTCAACTTTCGCAAGTTGTTCAGTGACGACTATTTATACTTTGAGCGATCAATAAAATTTAATTCTAGCAAATTCACTAATGGAATCGGTGTCTTTTCACAAGACATCAAGCTTTCCTGTTATCATTGATAACAATGGGATTTAGCTTTAGTTTAGTCTAGCGGTTGAATTTTATATTTTTGTAAATGACACTGCGCTTGATTTTTTATTCGTTCGGTTAGACCTTGTTCTGACGGGTTAACTGTCTACCCGCTTCTTCATATTGTTATCTATCGAACAAAATTTTGCACATCTACACTAGCTGATATGAAAATAAATGAAAAAATGCCCCAGTGGGCATTCAGTAACATGATGAATTATAGTTGTAATTTATTTTATGGTGCCCAGAAGAGGACTCGAACCTCCACACCTTGCGGCACACGGACCTGAACCGTGCGCGTCTACCAATTCCGCCATCTGGGCAATAAAACAAAACTTTGCTTCTTGAGGGCGAACAAGTTAATCGTTATAGGATTTTCTGTCAATGACAAATAAGAAAAAAAACATCCGTGAGCTCGATCCATTCCTGGAGCGAGAGCGTGAGCAATATGAGCACCCACTACCCAGCCGCGAGTACATTCTGCAATTGCTGGAAAAGCAAGGCGTGCCGGTTGCTGAAGAAGAGTTGTGCCACATATTGCACATTGACGAACACGAGGCTGAGCTGTTCACGCGCCGCCTGCGCGCTATGGAGCGCGATGGTCAGATAATGCGGAACCGCAAGCGGGCAATCTGCGTAATGGACAAACTTGACCTGATTAAGGGCAAGGTACAAGGCCATCCCGATGGCTTTGGTTTCTTGATTCCTGATGATGGCAGCGCCGATCTGGTATTGAGTGCCAAGGAAATGCATAAGGCGTTGCATGGCGATATTGTCGTGGTACGTGAAACGGGCACCGATCGGCGCGGGCGCCGCGAGGCCAGCATAGTGGAAGTATTGGAGCGCGCCACCCAGCGTCTGGTCGGGCGCCTGTATGAGGAGCATGGCATTCAGTTTGTGGTTGCGGAAAATCGTCGCATTAGTCAGGATATCCTTGTGGCTCCCGGAGAGCACATCGGGGCAACGGCGGGGCAGGTGGTGATGCTGGAAATTGTGCAGCAACCCAGCAAAAATACACAACCCATAGGCCGCATCGTGCAAATTTTGGGCAATTATGCCGATCCTGGTATGGAAATTGAAATTGCGTTGCGTAAGCACGATCTGCCATATGAGTTTCCAGCCGACACGCAACACCAAGCTGAACAAATCGCGCCCCAAGTGCAGCCGGAAGATTATGCAGGACGCGAAGATTTACGTCAGTTGCCGCTTGTTACCATAGACGGCGAGACTGCGCGGGATTTTGATGATGCGGTTTATTGCGAGCCGCATGCCAATGGCTTCCGGCTGGTGGTGGCAATTGCCGATGTAAGTCATTACGTAAAGCCCGGAGATGCGCTGGATAAGGAAGCTTTGAATCGAGGTAACTCGGTATATTTCCCTCGCCGCGTTATTCCAATGTTGCCGGAAGAGCTTTCCAACGGCCTTTGTTCACTTAATCCGCATGTTGAACGCCTGTGCATGGTATGTGATATGCAGATCAGCGCTCAAGGTGGTATTGACGCTTACCGCTTCTATCCATCAGTTATGTTCTCGCAGGCGCGCCTGACCTACAATCAGGTAGCCGATATGCTGGATCACCCGCAAGGCGAAATGGCACAAAAGTTTGCCTCCGTGCTGCCGCAAGTCAATCATTTGCATTCCCTGTTCAAGACCTTGCTGCAAGCCCGTGAGAAGCGTGGTGCGATTGACTTCGAGACCATAGAAACCCAGATGATGTTTACCGATCAGGGCAAGATTGAGCGCATCGTACCCTTAGTACGTAATGATGCGCATCGATTGATCGAGGAATGCATGCTGGCGGCCAACGTGTGCACCGCCAATTTCCTTAACGAAAGTAAGCACCCGGTGTTATACCGTGTGCATGAAGGTCCCACACCCGAAAAATTGGAAGCTGTGCGCGAGTTCTTTAAGGAATTCGGCATGGAACTTGGCGGGGGCGAAAAACCTGAGGCTGGCGATTACGCCAAGCTGCTCAAGCAGGTCAAGGGGCGGCCTGACGCGGCTTTATTGCAAACTGTGATGTTGCGTTCATTGCGCCAAGCGCGTTATTGCCCGGAAAATGCTGGTCATTTTGGTCTCGGCTACGATGCTTACACACACTTTACCTCGCCCATTCGCCGTTATCCCGACCTGTTGGTGCACCGCGCTATTAAGGCTGTGCTAAATAGCATGCAATACAAACCAAAAGAGAAGTGGGAAGAGCTGGGCATACATTGTTCCATGACAGAGCGCCGGGCTGACGATGCCACGCGTGATGTAGAAGCATGGCTGAAATGTTTCTACATGCGGGATCATCTCGGAAGCAGCTTCGAAGGCACCATATCTTCAGTGACTGGCTTCGGCCTGTTCGTTGCGCTGGACGACCTTTTCATCGAAGGGTTGGTTCATGTGTCAGAACTCGGCGCGGATTATTTTCATTACGATGCGACCAAGCACCAGATGCTAGGCGAGCGCTCTGGCAAGCGTTATCGCTTGGGTGATCGTGTGCGCGTCAAAGTTGTGAGAGTGGATATGGAAAGTACCAAGCTCGACTTCATGCTGGATTTGCCAGCTGGGGAGGCGCCAGCCAAGGACGCGAAAATCAAGAAACCGAAAAAAACCAAAGAACGTCATGGCTGAAACTCGTGTAATTCATGGCTTTCATGCCGTCACCGCACGCATTCGCCAGCATGCGGACAGCGTTCTGGAAATTTATGTCGATACCCAACGCCGCGATCCACGTGCTCGTGATCTGTTGAAACTGGCGGAAAGTAACAACGTGCGCGTGGTTCCAGTGGACACAAAACGTCTTGATGGCATGGCTGGCAATGCTCGTCATCAAGGGGTCGCTGCTCGTGTAGATGCCGCGCAAAAGGTGCGGCATCTGGACGATGTGCTGGACACCCTTACCGAACCCGCGTTATTACTAGTGCTGGATGGTGTGCAAGACCCGCATAATCTGGGCGCCTGTTTGCGCAGTGCCGATGCTTTTGGCATACATGCCGTCATCGCTCCCAAAGATCGCGCCGTTGGCCTGAATGCGACCGTGGAAAAGGTTGCCTGTGGCGCGGCGGAAACGGTTCCCTACATTACCGTGACCAACCTCGCGCGCACTCTGCGCGAACTACAGGAGCGCGATATCTGGGTGGTCGGTGCGGATAGCGAGGCCGAAACTGATTTGTATGGATTCCGGCATGCCGGCGCATTGGCCTGGGTGCTGGGGGCGGAAGGAGAGGGCCTGCGTCGGCTTACCAAAGAGACCTGCGACCAGTTGGTGCGTATCCCCATGCTGGGCAGCGTGGAAAGCTTGAATGTATCTGTGAGTGCAGGCGTGTGTCTGTTTGAGTCGAGAAGACAACGGACAGGGTAAACAAAAGAGCTTGAGGCTACGCTGAACAAATCCGTTCGCGTTGAGCTTGTCGAAACGAACATCCTGAATCAGTAAGTTGCAAATAGCTTCGACAGGCTCAGCCCGAACGGAGGGACTTGTTCAGCATTACCTGAACTTTACGTTCTGAGCTTAACCATCCAATTTTCGTCAGCCTAACATCGCCTTTAATCGCGCTAATTTCGCCATCCCCACATCTTTGCTTACTTCGGGTGTGCTGCCTGTTGGTAATACACCCGAATAGATTAGTTCATCTGCGGGCAATTCTTGCAAGAAGCGGCTTGCTTCGCATGCCCGCCATTCTTTCCCGAGTTTGCGTTTGGTGCAATAGCTGATTTGCAGCGAGCGCTCTGCGCGAGTTATGCCTACGTACATCAGGCGACGTTCTTCCTCAATCTGTTCCGGTTGCTCGCTTTGGTGGTGCGGCAGGGTGCCTTCTTCCACGCCAACAATGAACACATGGCCAAATTCCAGCCCCTTGGCCGCATGCAGAGTAGATAATGAGACCGCATCCGCCTCTTCTTCGCGGGATTCGAGCAGATTCATCAGCGCGATGGTTTGCGTCATCGCAAGCAAGGTTTTGTCGTCGGCTTCCGATTTGCGGTTGATCCAGCCGACAAAATCCGTAACATTCGCCCATTTGCTTTCCGCCTGACGCGGTTCATGGCTGTCGAACAGCCATGCCTCGTAATCTATGGCACTCATTAAATCTGCCATCACCGTCGCGCACTCCTCCTTGTCGGCACGCGCTTCCATGCGATTAATGAAATTGCAAAAGGTTAGCAACTCTTCGTGTTGTCGCGCTGGAAGTTGATGTGCCATGGCGCTCTCGAAAGCTGCTGCGAATAGGCTGATGTTGCGTGTACCGGCATAGCTCGCAAGCTTCTCCAGTGTCTGGTTCCCAATACCTCGTTTAGGCGTGGTAATGGCGCGAATGAAGGCCGGATCATCATCCGTGTTAGCAATCAAGCGCAAATAGGCAGTGAGATCCTTGA
>CAIRGS010000090.1 GCA_903878125.1 uncultured Nitrosomonadales bacterium
AAATGGTTTGGGAGAAGTGGGTACGCAAGGAAGAGCAATCATGACGCCATCCTCTGCAGCGAAGTGCTGGAGCACGTGCCCGAACCCACCCACGCGCTCGATGAATTCGTCCGCCTGCTCAAACCCGGTGGCGTGATGATACTGACCGCCCCGTTCGGCTCCAACGTCCACATGGCCCCCTACCACTACTGCAACGGCTTTTCCAATTAGGAATCAGAAGACAACGAATGAAAAACACCATTAAATCCATTGTTGAGAACTTCCCTGCGTTGGCACTTTTTTATCGCAACACGCGTGATTTGCTTGATCAGCGCCATCCGCTGCGCAAAACCCCGTGGGGCTTTAACTTCGCAGGGCACGATGCCATGGCTGATGGCAGTTTTGAACCAGATGAAACCAAAGTAGTACGGAGGCTGCTGGCCGATGTAGATGTGCTGGTGAATGTGGGTGCTAATATGGGTTATTACTGCTGCCATGCGCTTAGTATGGGCAAGCCCGTCATTGCGGTTGAACCCAATACCCGTAACTTGCACTATTTGCTGAAGAACATCCAAAACAATGGTTGGGCCAAACTGGCAGAGGTGTTCCCAGTCGCCATGAGCAGTGGTACTGATATTTTGAAAATGTGGGGGGGGGGTACAGGTGCATCCCTGGTCAAGGGGTGGGCAGCAATCCCAGAGAGCTATGTCACCCAAGTGCCAATATTGAGTTTAGACCGTGTGCTTGGCGATACCTTGCGCGGCAAGAAGGCGCTAATACTGGTCGATATCGAAGGCGCGGAATTCATGATGCTTCAAGGTGCTAATCAAACTCTAATGAATGAACCGCGCCCAATTTGGATGATGGAAATATCCACCACTGAACACCAACCCGCAGGCACAGTAATGAATCCACACTTTGCCAAAACCTTTGAATTATTTTTTGCGCAAGGGTATCGGGCCCTTACGGCAGATGAGGCGGCGCAAGAAATTAACCAGGAGTCTATACAGCAAGTGGTGGCGGGTACGCAAAAGTTGGGAAATCATAATTTTATTTTTAAAACTTAAATTCTCAAAATGAATATTCCAAAAGTTACAGTGCTGACCGACCCCATGCCCTGGGGGCGGGAGTTCTTACATGAAGGCACGCGGCGCATTGCCCGCTGGATTAGGGATGCCCTTCGCCCTAACCGATACTATTTCAACCACCCCCTGTATCGTGGGCATTTTGCCGTGACCCGCAGTTTGGTGGAGGGCTTACAGCAAATCAATGCTAGCTTTAATTACAACCCGCGCTATCCGTGGCAGTTGGCTGATACCGTCATCGTCCTTGCCGGTGTTAGAACCTTACGCCAAGCGATCCAGCTCAAGCAGCAGGGAAGAATAAAAAAATTGTTTGCTGGTCCAAATATTGTGATTTTTTCGTCAGACTATGATTCCATCGCTGGCAGTCCAGAAATTCAGGACTATATAGTGAACAGCGATTGGACTTTAAATATGTATGTTGCGGACTGCCCGTCCTTGGAAGGTCGCACCATAATTTGGCCCGCCGGCGTCGATACAAACTATTGGCAACCGGATCCGGCCGCCAAGCGAGACGAAATACTTATTTTTGACAAACAAAATAAAGGACCCATGGGGCCAGTCGCACCCTATGCCGATTATTTACGCAACTTGGGCTGGGATGTGAATGTTATTGAGTATGGCAATTTTACCCACATCGAATATCTCAAAATGCTGCAGAAATCTTGTTTGATGTTGGGATTTGTGACGAGTGAAAGCCAAGGAATCGCCTGGGCTGAAGCCTGGTCTACCGATGTGCCGACATTAATCTGGAAAAATATTTCCAACGTCTATCAAGGGCGCCACTACGCGTGCTCCACCGCCCCTTATCTCCACTCTCAGAACGGCCTGTTCTTCGATGATCTGGAAGATTTCAAGACTCAATTTAACTACTGGCAAACACACCGCGAGCAATTCACCCCCCGGGCGTGGACTCTAGAAAATATGTCAGATGAAGTGTGTGCCGATTTACTGTATCGACGCGTACTCGCAACGGAAATTTGAGCCATGCCTGCTAAACAAGCGTTACAAACAACGCCACTAACCATACCCAGCATGAAACAGGGTGTGCGGCCGCGCTATTTCAGTATTACCTCAGCAGGTTTGCTGATGCTACTGGTCTATGCCAACACCAGCATCGTCTTTAAGGAAATGGGCTTGCAGAGCCAGTTGATGGCGGTGCTGCCCCTGGTTGCGGTGTGGTTTGGTGTGGTGGGTATGCGCCTTGAGTCGGCGATATTCGCCAGTATTGCCCTGATGCCAGCAATAACTGTCTGGGGTGTGGGCTATTTGGCGTTGCCCGGCATGGCTTTGAGCTTGAGTGATCTTCTCACGGTCATTACCTTTTGCTTGTTTATTGCCAGACCGCAACCCCTGTACCGCACAAAATATACCACGCTTATTTGGTGGCTCTTGGGCGTGTGCTTTACTTCCATATTGTTGGCGGCCAACCCAACCGCTCACTTTGGGCAATTAATCAGGATGGGATTATCCATCGGATTAGTCACCTTAGTTCTGGCCAGTCGTGGTGATACCTTTAAAAAGGCCGTTTTTTACGGAATGTTATTCTGGCCAATGATTGCGCTCTCCAGTCTTGCTGGTGTTGAAGGTCTGTGGCGATTTATCAGCTTTAATGATGGGGCAGCCCTTCACTTGACTGAGATCTACGAAGTCTTGCTGGGCAGTCACATAGTAATCATCAATATCCTTTTTTTCCTGCCGCTACTTGTTTTACTCAAGTTCCATCGAATTTTTATCTTTATGGTGATTGCTTGGCTGCTACTGCTGGTGGTTTTTTCGTACTCACGCTCTTTGACCGTTGGCATATGTATCGCAATGCTGCTCTATTTTTTGTTTATGAAAATAGGCAAAGGAAAGATAACCAAACTGGCCCTGATCGCAGTTCTGGGTGCTGGTCTGGTCTTTGGTGTAGCCAGCCTTGGGTATTTCAATTTTGATGCGTATGAGGGTTCAAAGGCCGCCTCCTCCTATATACGCATAACCAAGATGTTGGCGGCTTGGAACACCTTTACCGAAAACCCGGTGCTGGGCATTGGATATGGTGCTGCGGGCGCCATCGATACCAAAAACATGGATTTCACCCTTCAAGGCACAGATGCCGGCTTTTTAGACAATGTGACTGATGTTAAGGCCGCCGCCGAATTCACCCCATCCCAAATCCTTGCTGAAACTGGCCTCGCGGGGGGCGTAATCAGTTTATTCTTAATAGGAATCTCGTTTAAACGCACCATTCTGCTGCTGAAAAATCCTGAAAAGCCTGACTTTATGAAGATTACCTTACTGTGCCTTATTGTTGTTTTTATCACCGGCTTCGTAGGTGGCAATACGTTTGGCTACTTGGCTTTTTTGTTGGCTATTCCCTTTATTTTTGATGCTATTGAATGGCGTGGTCTACCCAGCCGTGGCCGCATCAATCGGGTACATGCCGCAGTTAAAAATGGAACGCATGGGGCCTCATGACTAAAATCATCCCCCGCATCTTCGGCGGCCTCGGCAACCAGCTCTTCTGTTACGCCGCCGCCCGTCGCTTGGCGCTGGTCAATCATGCCGAGCTGGTGGTCGATGATGTCAGCGGCTTTGCCTACGACGCTGTCTACCAACGTCACTGCCAACTTGATCACTTCAATATCCCCTGTCGCAAGGCCACGGCGGCGGAGCGGCTGGAGCCATTCTCCCGGGTGCGGCGCACCCTCAAGCGCCGCTGGAACCAGCGCCTGCCGTTTGCGCAGCGTGCTTACCTGGTGCAAGCCGGCATCGACTTCGACCCGTCCCTGCTGCATTTCAAACCGAAGGGCACGGTCTATCTGGAGGGCTATTGGCAAAGCGAAGAGTACTTTAAGGATGTGGCGGATACTCTGCGCCAAGATCTGAAAATCACGCCGCCCACCGACGCCGACAACCTAGCCATCGCCGCACGGATAGGCGACTGCACGGCGGTGGCGGTGCATGTGCGCTTTTTTGACGAGCCCCACGCAACCGGCATCAATAACGCGCCGGGTGATTACTACAGCCGTGCGGTCGAAACCATGGAGCGCCTCGTACCCGCCGCGCATTACTTCATCTTTTCCGATCAACCCGCCGCCGCCCGCGCTCGCATCCCCCTGCCAGATGCCCGCGTCACCCTGGTGGCGCACAACCAGGGCGATGAACACGCCTACGCCGACCTCTGGCTGATGACCCAGTGCCAGCACTTCATCATCGCCAACAGCACCTTTAGTTGGTGGGGTGCATGGTTGGCTGCGCAGCCGGAGAAGCAGGTGATCGCGCCGGGGTTTGAGATGCGGCAGGGCAAGATGTGGTGGGGATTTAAGGGCTTGTTGCCGGGTGAGTGGATAAAAGTATGAACTTCTAAATGAAGTCGCAAAAACAAATCATTAACTTAGTTCAAGACCTCGCCACTCCGCACAATAACGTGCTGATTGCAGCGTTTAAGGATTGCAATGAAGCGCAGATCAAGCTTTGGTACGCGCGGGATATGGATCAAAGTAGGTATCAGTGGAGCACCAACATCTCGCACGAGCATTTTCCGGCCGAGATTTACGGAACCTCATTGAATTGGCGTTTCATAAAATATTGTCTTTCCCATCCAGAGGAAAAATTTGTCATCGTCGGTTGGATGAATGCCAATACACGGCTAATACATTTACTGTTTTTCTTGCTGCGCCGTCCATTTAATCATTGGACTGATTTGCCGGACCCTAAAGCGCAAGGCATGAGCCTTAAGCAAAATTTTTTGCGATGGTCTGCGTATAAGCTGTTAAAGCATGCGCATTCCAAGGTATTTGGCGTGGGGGCAACAACCCTCATTTGCTTTCGTGGGTGGGGCTTTTCGGCCAAGCAATTGGTTAATCTGCCGATTTTTGTCGCAGTCGATGAGGATTTACCGGCCTACCATGCCAAGCGTAGCCAGTTGCTTGAGCAGTATGCTATCAATCAGCAGGGGTTTTTGATCTCGGCCGGAAGCCGTCTGATTCAGGAAAAGGGTTATGACTTGTTGATCAAGGCTATTGGATTGTTGGATGCTGTGATACGTCAACATATAAAGGTGGTGATTGTTGGCAGCGGTGACTGCTTATCTGAATTAGAGCAGCTTGTGATTGATCTGAATCTTTCAGGGCAAATAGTGATGGAGAAGTGGTTGGCTATTGATGACTTCAAGGCACTGATTGCCAATAGTGACGTGTTTATCCACCCTTCACGCTTTGATTCGTATGGCGGCACTACCCTGGGCATGGCACTTGGCGTACCCGTGATTGGCTCCAATGGTGCGGGTGCCGCGTTCGACCGAATTAAGCAAGGACGTAATGGGTTTTTGTATGATGCCGAAGATATTCAAGCGCTGGCCAATTTCATTACCTTGCTTTACCAGAATCCTGAACTCAAACGACGAATGGGTGTAGAAGCTTATAAAACTGCATGCCAGTGGCCGTCTCGACGCGGTGTAGATATTATCCTTAATAACGCTATTTAGAATTTTGAAATGAGGCTCAGAGATCATGAAAATTATCGACCACTACCTTACCGATGCGCTATTGCTTGAATCCGACAGAAGTACTTCACAAGAGGGGATGCAGCCAACATGGTCTGACCGCGCTTTGGCAGCGCTTGGAGTAGATGTTAGGTTTGTACAAGATAACCACTCGCGTTCGGAAAAAATGTGCTCAGGGGACTGCATTACTAAATTCAGCATCCGCAGGGAAAGCTGATTAGAGTGCTGGCAGGGTCTATTGTTGATGTTGTGGTGGATTTACGCAAATCGTCAAAGACATTTGGGCAGTCTGCATTATTTGAAATTTCTGCCAACAAGGGCCTGCTGGCCTGGATTCCACCTGGTTTTTCCCATGGATTTTATGTACCCAGCGACTATGCCGATGTGTTGTACAGTGTCACTGATTATCGCTTTGCAGAATTTGAACGTACCTTGCTTTGGTCAGACACCGCGCTAGATATTGATTGGCCTCTCTTGAGCGCGGACCCTGTGCTTTCCGATAAAGACCGGGCTGGGGTATTGTTTTCGGAAGCTGAGCTATTTAACTGATTTTTACGTTTAATTCAAATACCAGGGGTACCCCAAGCATGACCATAGCAACTAAAGTCAACAAAAAATTCGCCACCAAAAACCATCAGGGTCAGACCAATGGTTTTCTGGTGCCAATTTATAACGTACACGACGACTTCTTTCCTGCGGGCATGGCGCCACAGCAGGTCTACCTGACGGTAATTTCACCCCGGCAGATCAAGGGGCCGCATCTGCACTTTATTCGCACAGGTTGCTTTACCTGCATTAAGGGCAATGCACATTTTATCCTCAAAACCGAGTCAGGCTACCAGGTTTTTTATAGTGGCGAGGATCATGAATTTCGTTCGGTCATTGTGCCGTCGGGTGTGCCGGCAGCGCTTCAAAATCTAGGCGAAGACGAGGCTTATGTATTGAATATGCCCACGCCGGCCTGGACGCCAACGATGAGTGACGAACACACTGCTGATTTCAGCGATTTTGATTTTTCTGCACCATGAGAAATTGGGCTATCACAGCCGCCAACGACATGCCCAACTCTGCCGGCCAACGTATTTTGTTGGTGGGCGACTACATGTGGCCCTGGTATCAGGATGCCTGTGCAGACGCACTGGAACATCAGGGCTGCGTGGTGGAGCGGTTCGGCTGGCTTGATGATTTCCGACACTGGCGCGAAGGGCGTAGCGAGCCCTTCTACCATTCGCTCTGGCACCGCATTCAATATCGCCTGCGGCTGGGGCCGACGGTGTGGCGGGTCAACCGCAGGCTGTTGCAAGTTACGAGGCAGTTCCAGCCGGACATCGTCTGGTTCTACAATGTGCAAATCATCGCGCCGGGCATCGTCAGAGCCATGCGCCAGGCGTTGCCTGATGCGACCTTCGTGCAGTACGCCAACGACAACCCCTTCAGCGCGGCGGCACGACCAGGGCTTTGGCGGCACTATTTGAATAGCATCCCGCTCTTTGATATGCATTTTTCCTATCGACACAATAATCTTGCAGACTATCGGCGCCTCGGTGCCCAATCGGTTCAACTGTTGCGCGCTTATTTCATTCCCGATGTGGATCATCCCGAACCGCAGGCGGGGATCCCTGAACGCTTTAAATGCGATGTGGTGTTTGCTGGGCATTACGAAGACGACGGCCGCGTGGCGATGCTTGAGGCTATTTGCAAAGCTGGCTTCAGGCTGAACCTGTTTGGTGGTGGCTGGACTGCGGCCCTGCCACGACTCGACGCTGACAGCCCATTACGCGATTTATATCCTATTAGTCCGGTGAGCGGGGCGGATTATCGCTACGCAATTTGTGGTGCCAAAGTGGCGCTGTGCTTTCTCTCCGCCTTGAATCATGATACATATACCAGAAGAAGCTTTCAAATTCCCGCCATGAAAGTAGCGATGCTGAGTCAATACACCGATGACTTAGTTACTGTGTTTGTTCCTGACGTTGAGGCCGTATTTTTTAGAAATCAAGAAGAATTGCTGACTAAATTGCAAGCCTTGATTGCGGATGATCAGCACCGGGCCGCCATCGCCGAGGCAGGCTATAAAAAAGTCTATGCCGATGGCCATGATGTCAGGGCGCGGATGGGTGCGTGGTTAAAAGGCGTGCTGACTACTTTCACCAAGCCTTCGTAGTTGAAATTAATTAAAAAGTGGACAATC
>CAIRGS010000091.1 GCA_903878125.1 uncultured Nitrosomonadales bacterium
TGCCTGCTGCTTATAATTATAAGGGCAGGAAACAAAGATTTTTGTTTACTTGGTGCGGCTTCGCTTGCTTGTTGTTGGTGATACCTGACTCTCAGCTTCATTCAGTAAAAATTGATTGAATGCATTCGCAGCAGTGGAAAGACGCTTATTTTTACGATGTACAACATGCCAGTGACGCATGATAGGGAAATGATCCACATCTAGTACTTGCAGACGCTTGATTTCAAGTTCCAGTTCGATGCAATGCATAGAGATGATGCCTATTCCCATGCCGGCTTGCACTGATTGTTTGATTGCTTCATTAGTGTCCATTTCCATATGGATCGGCAATTTCAAATGGTGACTGGCGAAATATCGTTCTACCACACCGCGAGTCCCTGAACCTTGTTCGCGCAGCAAAAAAATTTCTTGCGCCAATTGCTTGGGCTTGATGTTGCGTACCTTGGTCAAAGGGTGGTTGGGTGCAGCGATAACAACCAGCGGGTTTTGCATAAACGGTTGCGACAGCATGTCCGTACCTTCCGGTGGCTGACCCATGATGGCAAGATCAGCGCTATTATCGGCGAGCAATTTTATTACCGCATCTCGGTTGGCAACATTAAGGCTTACTTTGATCTTGGGGTGTTGCTGAATAAATTTTGCCAATAGCTGAGCTATGAAATAGCTGGCAGTGCTGACTGCAGAGATATTCAAGCGACCATATTCCAGCCCTTTCATCTCGCTCAACATTGTATCCATTTCCTCTAGTTGCTGCGCAATACTGCGAGTGTAGTGCAGCATTTCTTGTCCTGCTTCGGTCAGGTGCATTTGCTTGCCCGCTTGGTCAAACAAGGATAAGCCGACACTATGTTCAAGTTGCTTGATTTGCATGGAGACTGCAGGCTGGCTTAAATATAATTCTTTGGCCGCACGTGAATGACTTAGATGCCGTGCTACGGCATCGAAAATTCTAAGCTGACGAATGGTTAAATGTAACATCGTTTGATTATAAGCAATACCTATAGTTAATATCAATATAATTGATTGTTATTTATGAATTATATTGGGTACTGTGCATCCCACGCGCTGAAACAAATACCCATTAATCGTGGTGAGTATTGCCCGCCAGCTTACATAGGCGGGCGCGGTGCGGTTTTTTCAATAATGGGAGATAACCATGGCATCTGAAACGATGAAAGAAGGTAAAGAACGCTACAAATCTGGCGTTCTACCCTATAAAAAAATGGGCTATTGGGAGCCTGATTACAAGGTCAAAGACACAGATGTGCTTGCAATGTTCCGTATTACGCCGCAACCCGGTATGGATCCAGAAGAAGTTGCCGCTGCAGTGGCAGGAGAATCTTCCACTGCCACATGGACGGTGGTATGGACTGATCGGTTGACCGCGTGTGAAATGTATCGTGCCAAAGCTTATCGTTGTGATCCAGTCCCTAACACAGGCGAGGGCACCAAAACAGAAGCCCAGTACTTTGCTTACATCGCTTATGAATTAGATTTGTTCGAAGGAGGCTCGATTGCCAACCTGACTGCTTCCATTATCGGTAATGTGTTTGGTATGAAAGCAGTAAAGGCGTTACGCCTCGAAGATATGCGTATACCCGTTGCTTATCTCAAAACATTCCAAGGTCCTGCCACCGGCGTCATCGTTGAGCGTGAACGTCTGGACAAATTTGGTCGTCCCCTGTTGGGTGCAACTACTAAGCCTAAGCTCGGTCTTTCCGGCCGTAACTATGGGCGCGTAGTGTATGAAGCACTAAAAGGCGGCCTGGATTTCATGAAAGACGACGAGAACATCAATTCACAACCCTTCATGCATTGGCGTGACCGTTTCTTGTATTGCATGGATGCCGTGAACAAAGCTTCCGCTGCTACCGGTGAAGTCAAGGGTCACTATCTTAATGTTACCGCCGGCACGATGGAAGAAATGTATTTACGCGCCGAGTTTGCCAAGTCGCTAGGTTCGGTCATCATCATGATTGACCTCGTAATCGGCTACACCGCCATTCAGTCGATGGCGCTTTGGGCACGTAAGAACGACATGATTTTGCACTTGCACCGTGCAGGAAACTCGACCTACTCACGTCAAAAAAATCACGGGATGAGCTTTCGCGTAATTTGCAAGTGGATGCGTATGGCGGGTGTGGATCATATCCATGCTGGTACTGTCGTGGGTAAGCTGGAAGGCGATCCTCTTATGATCAGAGGCTATTACGACACGCTGCTCGATTTACACACTCCTATGAATTTGGAGAAAGGCCTGTTCTTCGAACAGGACTGGGCTTCACTCAATAAGTGTATGCCAGTTGCGTCCGGTGGTATCCATGCTGGCCAGATGCACCAACTGCTAACCTATCTCGGCGACGATGTGGTTCTGCAATTCGGTGGCGGTACTATTGGACATCCACAAGGAATTCAGGCAGGTGCAGTAGCAAATCGTACAGCGCTGGAAGTCATGGTGCTGGCACGTAATGAAGGTCGCGACATCTGGAATGAAGGCCCGCAGATTCTGCAAGATGCAGCCAAATGGTGCGCCCCGCTCAAAGCTGGGTTGGATACGTGGAAAGATGTCAGCTTCAACTACGAGTCCACCGACACCCCAGACTTTGTTCCTTCTGCCACGACCAGCGTTTAATTAATATCAAGGAGAATCGATTATGATGACTAATCCTGGGAATCAGGTCACGCAAGGACAGTTTTCTTTTCTGCCCCCGCTGACTGATGTACAAATCACAGCACAGATTAAATATGCGCTGAAATCCGGCTGGTCGCTGGCCGTCGAATACACAGACGACCCGCACCCGCGCAATACCTACTGGGAAATGTACGGCAACCCTTTGTTCGATCTTAAAGATCCCGCAGGAATTTTGATGGAGATCAACAATTGCCGTAAGACTTTTCCTAATCACTACATCCGTGTTATGGCTTTTAGTTCAGCACATGGAGTAGAAAGTCCAACCATGTCCTATATCGTTAACCGTCCTAAAAACGAACCTGGTTTCAGGCTGGTGCGGGAGGAAGCGGAAGGTCGTAGCATGCGCTACACCATCCATTCCTACGCAACCGAAAAACCGGAAGGCGAGCGGTACTAAGCAATTGCGGGTACGGCACATGCCGTACCCGTTTTTTAACCGACTGTTGAAATGCTCTGTAAATAATCTTCCTCAGAACTTGGCGATAAAGAATTTGCTTCTTTACCTGCCGTTCAATCAAATATAAATTTCTTTCATAATACGCAGAGTGATAATGTGGAAAATTTCAACAGTCGATTGTTTTTACAGGATAAAGAAATGAACGAACCCTCCAGAAATCTCATCCTCCCAGACGATACCCCAGTTGACCTGGACGCTGAATTTCGCGACTCTAATATTCAGGAAGTGCTGGCTAAACTTGATCGCGAATTGATCGGTCTGCTACCGGTCAAGACACGCATTCGCGAAACTGCAGCGCTTTTGCTGGTAGATCGCGTTCGCAAGAAACTCAACCTCTCGGCGGTTTCACCAACACTGCATATGAGCTTTACCGGTAATCCCGGCACCGGGAAAACCACTGTAGCACTACGTATGGCTGAAATACTGCATCGTCTTGGTTATGTGCGTGAAGGCCATTTGATATCAGTCACACGCGATGATCTAGTTGGCCAATACATTGGACACACTGCACCAAAAACCAAAGAAATAATCAAAAAAGCAATGGGCGGCGTGTTATTCATAGATGAAGCCTATTACCTCTACAAGCCTGAAAACGAACGGGATTATGGAGCTGAATCAATCGAAATCCTATTGCAAGTGATGGAAAACAACCGTGACGATCTGGTCGTTATTTTGGCCGGTTATAAAGACCGGATGGACAAATTTTTCCACAGTAACCCCGGCATGCGCTCGCGCATTGCACATCACATTGATTTTCCTGATTACTCAGCAGAAGAATTACTCGTTATTGCAAAGCTAATGCTGGCCGCGCAAAATTATCGCTTCAGCCCGGAAGCGGAAAAAGCATTCGCGGAATACATCCCGCTACGGATGAAGCTGGAACATTTCGCCAATGCGCGTTCCATTCGCAACGCACTGGATCGCGCGCGTATGCGCCAAGCCAACCGCCTGTTCGCTGGCGCCAAAAAAAATCTAACCAAAATTGATTTGATAACCATTGAAGCCGAAGAAATCTATGCCAGCCGCGTGTTTCGGGATGGACAGGTTGATCTGGATGGAGATGAGTTGGCGGAAGAAAATAGTGATGGGGTTGCGAAGATCTGATGCTCCCTCGGCACGACATTTTCGAACATGCGGGAGCATAAACTCTGTTCTGTATAAAAATGGTGAACCCATCCAAATGGCAACAGTTATAAGCAGGTTATAAAAATATAAAGAAGGAAATACATGAGTAAACCACTGGTTGCCATCTTGATGGGCAGTGCAAATGACTGGGAAATCATGCAGCAGGCCGCGCGCCCTTTGCATGATTTTGGAGTGGCTTACGATGCACGCGTAATATCTGCGCATCGTTCACCTGAGCTGTTATTAACCTATGTTCAGGAAATGAGTGAGCAGGGTATTCAGTGTTTCATTGCCGGTGCGGGTGGTGCAGCGCATCTGGCTGGCGTAATTGCTGGCCAAACTACGCTGCCAGTGCTGGGCGTACCCATCCCATCCCAATACCTCAAGGGAATCGATTCGCTACTATCCATCGTGCAAATGCCCAAGGGTATTCCGGTGGCCACATTTGCTATCGGCGAAGCTGGTGCGGCGAATGCCGGCCTGTTCGCTATAGCCATGCTGGCACTGAACGATGCACAGTTAGCCAAGCGTCTCGTCGCATTCCGCAAACAGCAAGCCGAAGCAATTGCCGCGATCAAACTGCCATCACTCAACTAAAAGGGAAGCCCTATGTCTGCATTATTTGAATCCAACTTAACCAGCTTGCCACTACTACACCGCGGTAAAGTGCGTGACATCTATGAAGTGGATGATGATCGCCTGCTCATCGTGCAAACTGATCGCCTGTCCGCTTTTGATGTCATTTTACCGACACCAGTGCCAGGAAAGGGTCAAGTACTCACTACCCTGTCCGATTTCTGGTTTAGCAAGCTTAATCATGTTGTCCCTAATCACCTTACTGGTATCCAGCCAGGATCGTTAGTCAAAACAGATGAAGAACGCGCGCAACTGACTGGCCGAGCCTGCGTAGTGAAACGCTTGAGACCCGTGCCTATTGAGGCCATCGTGCGCGGCTATCTGGCCGGTTCAGCGTGGAAGGAATACCAGAAGACTGGCATGGTGTGCGGCATTAAATTACCTGCCGATTTACAAGAAGCGCAAAAACTGCCGCAACCATTATTTACACCTTCGACCAAGGCAGCAGCAGGTGAGCACGATGAAAATATCTCCTTCGAGCAGGCCGTAACATTGCTGGGTTTGCCGCGTGCCAATGCAGTACGTCACGCCGCCTTGTCACTGTATACCCAGGCAGCTGAATATGCGGCCACTAAAGGGATAATAATCGCTGATACAAAATTTGAATTCGGTGTGGATTCATCAGGAAAAATGTATTTGATCGATGAAGCTCTGACGCCCGATTCCTCGCGGTTCTGGCCAGCGGATCAATACAAAGTGGGTAGCAACCCGCCTAGCTTTGATAAGCAGTTCGTGCGTGACTGGCTGGAAACTTCTGGCTGGAACAAACAACTTCCAGCACCGAAAGTTCCTGCCGACGTAATCGAAAAAACTGCGGAAAAATATCACAAAGCCTTGCAAATGTTGATGGGCGCGTGACACATTCCTTCAGTTATTGGCATTCGTGCGACGCTGAAGTTCAATGAACGGGCTAACAGATTGAAAAAAATGACCATTAAAAGATTTAACCAGCGACTTCTGTCTCTAGTTGAACATATTGGCTTGCTAGTCATTGCCATCGCCACAGTGTTCGCCATGGCGAGCGAGACCATAACTATGGTACGGGCAGTCCAGGTGACACTAACCGACCTGTTGCTGCTCTTCCTTTACCTGGAAGTACTCGCCATGGTTGGACTGTATTACAACTCAGGCAAGTTGCCAGTGCGCTTCCCACTTTACATCGGCATGGTGGCACTTGCGCGCTATTTGATCCTGGACATGAAAGCCATGGATGACTGGCGCATGCTCGCAATAACTGGATCTATCCTAATGCTAACGCTGGCAGTGTTCCTGATTCGCTTGGGTCATGTGCGTTATCCCTATTCGGGCGATGAGTCGTCGACGGAACTGCGACAAGCCGAACGAGTGCAAGATTAACAAGATACTGTCAGTGAGTCCCCATACGATCCCGGATAACGAGATACAAGCTGCTGCGGCATTACTGCGGGCAGGCAAGACTGTAGCTTTTCCCACTGAGACGGTCTACGGGTTGGGCGCGGATGCATCCAATCCCTTTGCAGTGCAAAATATTTTTGAGATAAAGGGTCGGCCAAACTATCATCCTCTGATCGTTCATATTGCCGCAGCCTCCCAACTATCAGCTTGGGCGCAGAATATCCCCGATGCCGCATGGCAACTGGCAGCAGCATTCTGGCCGGGTCCACTGACCCTGATCCTGCAACGATCCAGCCAAGTGCCGAATGAGGTCACTGGTGGGCAAGATACTGTAGGCCTGCGTGTGCCAGACCACCCTGTCGCGACTGCCCTGCTGCGCGCATTCGGCGGCGGAATTGCAGCACCATCAGCCAATCGTTTTGGACAGGTAAGCCCAACCACAGCGCAACACGTGCATGACAAACTGGGATCCAGGGTGGGTATGATTTTAGATGGCGGTCCATGCCGTATCGGTGTGGAATCCACCATCGTGAGCTTAACGCAGGGGCAGGCTGTGTTATTGCGGCCCGGCGGACTTCCCGTCGAAGCTATTGAAGACACACTTAATGAGAAAATATTGCTGGCTCAACCGGCTGCTTTTAAGGTGCGGGCTTCAGGCATGCTGGACTCACACTATGCCCCCGCAACTCCAATTGAGATCCATCCGGCAGACGAACTGTGGCATCGAGCGCATCAACTGGCTAAACCGGGCTACAAAGTGGCTGTTCTTAATTTAAGTAATGATAGCAACAAGTATGTAGACGGCGGTGGAATCACCAGCTTTCAGATGCCGCTACTAGCTGATGAATATGGACGCAAGCTCTATGCGACACTGCACCGTATTGATCACGCCAGTTTCGATCGCATTTTGGCTGAAGCCCCTCCCGCAACACAAGAGTGGCTTGCAATCAATGACCGAATTCGGCGCGCCGCTCAAGGCACGGCTAATAAAAACAAATTTCTTTCATAATCCGGCCATCTTGTTCTGGATCATAACCTTCTTACCAGATGGGCCTTTATCATATTGGTCTTGTAATATGACAAACTCCTCGTGTTTTTTTAATCTTTCCTTGCCGTATATATCACGAATCTCAACTGAAATATTATGATCGGGTGCGGTTACTAAATAATCATCAATTGTTTCCACAATGTCGTGATCAATAAATTGAGATTTTCTGGCATCAATGACGAGCGTACTGTTTGGTTTGACATGCAACAGAAGCTTTCTCAATAGTGCCTTATTCAGGAAAGCGACATCTTTATTAAGCGTTAATAAATAAGATGAGCCATCTTGAGTCATAGTAATGGCGGCACGGTAATTAGCCTTAATAACGAAAAATAGACCAATTATCAGGCCAATTGCCATTCCTTTTAATAAATCCGTTGCCAAAATTGCCA
>CAIRGS010000092.1 GCA_903878125.1 uncultured Nitrosomonadales bacterium
ATGTATGTTAAGCAGTTCGTGGCGCTGGCCGTAATCGTTTGCTGCTCTTCCCCGGCGCTTAGTGTGGAACAAGTTTTAATCGAGTCCGATCAGGTTCGAATTACGAACCTGGATTTTGAGGCAGAGCTGATGCGTATTCCGCTTGAGTATCGCGCTGAGGTGCTGACAAGCAAGGCACGCATTGCCAAATTGCTGGAAAATCTGCTGGTCAACATGACGCTAGCTGCGCAGGCGCGCAGTGCCAAAATCGATCTCGAGCCTATAATTGGCAAACAGATGGAAATTGCTTCCACCAAATTGCTGGCGCAGGAGCAACTTAGCCGCATCAACAAGGCGGTCGTGTTTCCCAAATTTGATGCGCATGCCCTTGAGCAGTACCAAATTGATATCGGCAAGTACACTTTGCCAGCGAAGGTGCGTGTTTCCCATATCCTGGTAGACACGAAAAATCGCACATCAGAAGAAGCGCTACAGCGCATCAAGCAAGTTCGCGAGCAGGCGGTTGGTGGCAAAAAATTTGAAGCGCTGGCTTTGGAATACTCTGATGATCAGAGCGTGAAATCGAACAATGGCGACCTAGGTTTTTTTGCAGAAGGGAAAATGGTCAAGCCATTCTCCGACACGGCTTTTGCCATGAGTACTCCGGGCGATATCAGCGAACCGGTGAAAACGATGTTTGGCTATCATATTATCCTTCTTCATGAAAAACAGCCTAAGGTGGTGCGTTCGTTTGACGATGTGAAGGAAAAAATCATACAAGGCGAGCGCGAAAAATTTCTCAGTGAGTACCGTTCAAAGCTTATTGGCGGGATACTGAACGATCAATCTCTGAAATTGAACGAAGAAGCCGTCAATAAATTTTGGACAAATCTTGATGCGAAATCAAGTGATGCAAAACCGTCAGAAATAATAAAACCCGAGGCCGCAAAGCCGTAATCCATGCAGATAAGAAATCTGTGGCCATACCGCTGGCTGCTGCTTAATTTCCTATCGCGAGAGATTAAAAGCCGTTATGTAGGCAGCGTCAGCGGAATTTTCTGGGCGCTGCTGCATCCACTGGCGCTACTGGCGGTGTATGCAGTGGTATTCACAGCTATTTTCAAGGTGAAGTTTCCTGAGCTGGAAGGCCACAGCTTTATCCTGTTTGTCGCGGTAGCGCTGTGGCCGTGGTTGTGCTTTCAGGAAGGTACGCAGCGTGGCGCGCTGGCAGTGCAAAATGGCGGAGGCCTTATCAAAAAGGTCGCCTTTCCGCATGAGTTGCTGGTGTACGGTGCGGTTCTTTCCACTTATGCTGTCCATGTGGTCGGTTTTCTATTGGTGCTTGCGGTGCTTGCAATCACCGGCAATGAGTTGCATTTTTCATCTCTTCCTCTGGTGTTGCTGCTGTTTTGTATGCAGCTATTATTTACCAGCGGCTTGGCCCTGATACTCGCAGCCTTGCAAGTTTTGCTCAAGGATGTTGAGCACTTTCTTACCCCGCTGTTCATGATCTGGTTCTATGCCACCCCCGTTCTATATCCGGCCAGCCTGGTGCCGCAGCAGATACAGCAGATCATTGCATTGAATCCACTATCATTTTTTATTACCAGAATTCGTGAATTATTGATGACTGGCAATAGTCAGATCGGCTGGCAGGATGCGGCAATGCTGGCTGGAAGTGTGTTGATATTTTTGGCCGGGCGCTGGTTCTTTAATCGGTTGTCACCCTATTTTGAGGATTTTATTTAGCCCATATGCTTAAGGTTCGTTAAAATTTGTGCGCCATCAATTAATGATAATGGCTCCATTAAAAATCTGCTTATCCTTCGACAAGCTCAGGACGAACGGTTTTTTGAATTCCATCCATCCTTAAGGACGAATGGGTTTTTAAAAGGCCGTTCGTCCTGAGCTGGTCGAAGGATGACGGTCGACAAGCCCAGGACGAACGGATTTATTTTTTTAATTTATGACAGATACAAATATTGTGCAAACACCTCTTATCAGTTTAAGCAATGTTGGTAAGAATTACCCCAGCGTAGCCACTGGCGGTAACCGGTTGCGCACGATTTCTTCCTTGCTCTTCAAACGTGGCGAGGTGCCCCATTTCTGCGCGCTACAGGGAGTTAATCTTGAACTGAAAGCAGGTGAGTCGCTGGGCTTGATCGGCGAAAATGGCGCTGGTAAATCAACGCTGTTGAAAATCATCGCCGGAGTGGTCAAGCCCTCCACCGGCGAAGTGGTGGTAAATGGGCGTATAGGCGCGTTGCTGGAACTGGGCAGCGGCTTCCATCCCGAATATAGCGGTCTCGAAAATATCCATCTGGCGGCCGCGCTGATGGGTATGAGCAATGCAGAAATCGACAGCAAGCTGGATTCCATAATTGAATTCGCTGATATTGGTTCCCATATTGCAGAGCCAATCAAGCATTATTCGTCTGGCATGGTCGTGCGGTTGGGTTTTGCCGTGGCAACCGCCATGAAACCGGATATCCTGATTACTGACGAAGTGCTGGCAGTGGGTGATGAGTCATTCCAGAAGAAATGCATACGCTGGATTGAAAGCTATTTGAGCCAAGGCGGGACACTGCTGTTGTGCTCGCACAGCATGTTCCACATCCAGACCCTGTGCCAGAAAGCATTATGGATTCATGATGGGCAGGCGCATATGTATGGCAACAGCTTCGACGTGACGCGAGAATACCTGACCTACCATGAAGAAAAAAATAGCAAAGCTGCGCACATGGAAAGTGTGGCGCAGCCGAGTGGGATATACCAAATTCGCAAACTTTGGTTGGAAAATGATCTAGGTGCGGTAACTACTGTGGCTGAAATGGGGGGGGTGCTGCACCTTTGTGGAATAGTGCATTCTCCCGATGATCGTCCGCCGGTGATTTTGTTTGGCGTAGCCAGGGTTGATGGAACATCGATTTATGGTAATCATTCAAACGAAACTGCGTATCTTCCAAATAAAATTGCTCCTTCGCAATTTGGTTTTTGTGTCCGTCTTTCCAGTCTTCAGTTATTACCGGGAAAATATACTATTCGCGCGCATGCCATGGATCCGGAAGGCTTGCGGCTTTTTGATACGGTAAATACTACCGTGCGGATCACCGGACAAACCCGCGATTATGGTCTATGCCGCTTAGAGCATGAGTGGATACCTGCAAGAGCAAATTTTATTGCCATGGAGAATGAATAAAACTGGAGTGTAGGATTGGTGATGGTTACTACTGCAAGATTTCTATAAATGGGATGATGGAGTTATATCGCATCTGTTCTACTGGGCGATTCCTGTTTTTTGAAATTTATTTCTCCGCTAGGTAAAATCCCGGTTAGAAACATATGAGGGAATGGGCTTAGTTGATCACCTTACAAATGAGCTTGCATCTTTACAAGGATTAATATGCACCCGAAACACCTCTACTCCGTTCATTTCGATATCGTACACGGCTGCCAG
>CAIRGS010000093.1 GCA_903878125.1 uncultured Nitrosomonadales bacterium
ATTCCCTACGGCCGTCAAGACATATCGGAAGCTGATATCCAAGCCGTGGTGGATGTTCTGCGTTCTGATTTTCTCACTCAAGGTCCTGCTGCCCAGAACTTTGAAAAAGCTGTTGCAAACTACTGCGGCGTTCAACACGCAGTTGTAGTCAACAGTGCTACCGCAGCGCTGCATATTGCTTGCCTGGCATTGGGTGTGGGTAAGGATGATGTGGTCTGGACAAGTCCAATCACCTTTGTGGCCAGCGCAAACTGCGCTCTCTACTGTGGCGCACAGGTAGATTTTGTGGACATCGATCCGCACACTTACAATCTAAGCGTGGAGTGTTTGGCAGAGAAATTGACGCAGGCGGAAAAATTAGACTGCCTGCCCAAAGTGGTTATCCCGGTACATCTATGCGGCCAGTCCTGCGACATGATTGGCATCCATGCATTGAGTCAGCGTTATGGCTTCAAGATCATCGAGGATGCCTCGCATGCCATCGGTGGCAGATACCGAGGCGAGCTCATTGGCAATTGCCGCTATAGTGACGTCACCGTATTCAGTTTCCACCCGGTTAAGATTATCACCACTGGCGAAGGAGGGATGGCACTGACCAAGGACACACAGTTGGCTAAGCGTATGCAATTGCTGCGCAGCCATGGAGTCACCCGCGATGCTAATGAGATGACTCTTGCGCCAGATGGCCCATGGTACTACCAACAAATTGACCTCGGTTTCAACTATCGGATGACTGATCTGCAGGCTGCGCTGGGTTTAAGCCAAATGCAGAGGTTGGATGGGTTTGTGCTCAAGCGTCACGCTATCGCCAAGCAATACGACGAACTATTGACTGATTTGCCGGTGGTCACGCCTTGGCTGCATCCAGACAGTTATTCCGGCTTGCACCTGTATGTGATCCGGTTAAAGCTGGATGAGATTGGCAAGAGCCATTGCGAAGTATTTGAGGCACTACGTGCAGCAGGCATCGGCGTGAACCTGCACTATATTCCCGTGTACAGACAGCCGTATTATGAGCGGTTTGGCTTCAAAGCAGGGCAATACCCTGAAGCTGAGCAGTATTATGCCGAAGCGATCAGCTTGCCGATGTACACGGCATTGACGGAAGCACAGCAAAATCAGGTAGTGGCAGCCTTGCAAGAGGCGATAACTGTATGAAAATCGCCGTCATACCTGCCCGTGGTGGCAGCAAACGCATCCCGCGCAAGAATATCAAATACTTCTGCGGAAAACCGATGATTGCTTGGTCGATTGACGTAGCAAAAATGTCTGGCCTATTCGATCACATTATCGTTTCTACTGATGATGTGGAGATTGCCGAAATATCCAGAAAGTGGGGTGCTGAGGTGCCTTTCATGCGACCGGCTGAGCTATCAAATGACTACGCAGGAACCACAGAAGTTATCGCTCATGCGACGAAATGGGCCTTAGAGCAGGACTTTGAGGTAGATGCGGCTTGTTGTATTTACGCTACTGCACCGTTTATTCAAGTGGATGACCTCAAACGGGGTTTTTCGGCGCTGGAATCTGGTGATTGGGCCTATGCGTTTACTGCGACCGATTTCGCCGCACCGATTTTCCGCGCATTCAAACAATCTGCTGACGGGGGAATAGAAATGTTTTTCCCAGAGCATTTCTCAACTCGCTCGCAGGATTTACCGACTGCCCTACATGATGCCGGACAGTTTTATTGGGGACG
>CAIRGS010000094.1 GCA_903878125.1 uncultured Nitrosomonadales bacterium
ATCATTGCTTGGCTTGGCTTGGCTTGGCTTGGCTTGGCTTGGCTTGGCTTGGCTTGGCTTGGTAACATGATGCCACTTCCCCGATTATTGTTTTATCTTTTTTATTGTGTTTCTTGTTGGGTGCATCAATTTTCGATAATACTGTAAGACGGGTGTATTCGTGAATACAATATGAAACGAATAATTGATTTCTACTGACGAGTAAGTTTCCAAGGAAACACCAAGCAGATTTTGACAATCACACAGTCATTCAAGCACAAGCGAATTTGGAATTATTTTTTCAGAAAAAAACCTGAGTAGGTTACTTGCTCAAACATGCTACCGCTCAATCAGCATGGCATCGCCATAGCTGAAAAAACGGTATTGCCGTTCTACCGCATGGCTATAGGCGGCGAGCATTGCATCCATGCCACCAAAAGCGCATACCAGCATCAACAAGGTGGACTTGGGCAAATGGAAATTAGTCAGTAAAACATCCACCACTTTGAAATGGTAACCCGGCGTAATGAAAATACTTGTTTCACCCTCCCCGGCACGTAACTTGTCTTGATGCGCCGCGCTTTCCAGCGCACGTAAGCTGGTCGTGCCCACCGCGATGATCCGTCCGCCCCGCGCCCGAGTCTGCATAATGGCTTCCACCGTTGCTTGCGGAATGGTGTAGCGTTCGCGGTGCATCACATGATCACGGACATTATTTACACGCACTGGCTGAAAAGTGCCGGCGCCGACATGCAACGTTAGATAGGCCAGTTGCGTACCTTGAGCGCGTAAAACGGCGAGCATTGCGTCGTCGAAATGCAGCCCTGCCGTAGGCGCGGCTACCGAGCCGGGCTGACATGCATATACCGTCTGATAACGCTCTTCGTCTTCGGCATTGGCTGCATGGGTGATATAGGGTGGCAGCGGCAACTGTCCGTATTGTTCCAGCAATGCCGACACATTTTCTGTGCTGTCGAAACGCAAGCGGAAAAATTCGCCCTCGCGTCCCAGCACCGTAACGGGGAGATGGCCCGCCAGCAATAACCGGCTGCCCGGCTTGGGCGCATGGCTGGCACGCACTTGAGCCAGCGCATGATGTTGATCGAGAATACGCTCGATCAAAACCTCAATTTTGCCGCCGCTTTCCTTTACTCCGAAGAGGCGCGCCTTGAGCACGCGCGCATCGTTTAATACCAGCAAATCGTGTTCACGTACCAAGGAGGGCAGCTGGGCAAACACGGAGTCTTCCCTGGACTCCCCGCGTATGCACAACAAGCGGCTGGCATCACGCCGCTCGGGTGGGTGTTGCGCGATCAAGTGCTCGGGAAGTGCAAAGTTAAATTCGTCGGTGAACATCAAAAAATTTTGCAACGCTTAGAACGCTTCGTCTTCGCGCAGGTAGCGCCATTGGCCAATGGGCAAATCGCCCAATTTAATTTTTCCGATGCGCACGCGCTTTAGCCCTGTAACTTTCAGTCCGACCAGTTCACACATGCGACGAATCTGGCGTTTTTTGCCTTCGCGCAGAATGAAGCGCAATTGATCGTCATTCAGCCAGCTCACTCTGGCGGGCTTAAGCATCTCGCCGTCCAGTTTGAGGCCGTGATTCAACATGGTTAGGCCGTTAGCTGAAATCTTGCCCTGCACGCGCACCAGATATTCCTTGTCAAGCTCGGAATCCTCGCCGACAAGTTGTTTGGCGATACGGCCATCCTGAGTCAATACCAGCAAACCCTGCGAATCAATATCCAGCCGGCCCGCAGGCGCGATACCGTTCAAATGCATGGGATGAAAAGTCAGCGGTGATTTATCGTTGGCAAAGCGCGATGAAGCATTAATCAGGGTAACTGCAGGCTTGTGGTTGTCTTCCGCCTGCCCGGAAACTAAACCGATAGGCTTGTTCAGCAGGATAGTTACGCGCGTTTGTTGTTGTGCCTGGGCGGCGCGGTTCAGCGTGATGCGTTGGGCGGGATCTATTTTCGTGCCCAGCTCAGTTACTGGCTTGCCATCCACCAGCACCCACCCACGTTCAATATAGCTGTCTGCCTCGCGGCGGGAGCATAAGCCCTGTTCGGACATCAGTTTGGAGAGGCGTATTTTTTCCATAAATTTTTGTAATCAAGTCTAATGCAGTAGCAGCAATACCTACTGTGCTGTTATTCAAAAAACGATGCGGGAGCACTATGCTACACGATTGCATCTCGTATTATCTCTATGGTCATGTCATGCGCTGCAAACGTGATTTTGATAGTATAGTGAGGAGCCACAAAATTCACGTTGGCTATTCAGCAGGGCTGAGGATTCTTCCTATCGGGAGAGCGTATGAAAAAATTTGGGTTGCAGAAATCTAAACAGATGCTGTCTGTTTGGAAAAATCCAGACCAGCAACCTGATAAAAGCTTTCTAAATTACTTAAATCATCCAACACCGCTGACGCTCCAGAAAAATCCTGCTTGCTCGTGTAGTGATTAATGGTAATGAAAGTTTTCAATCCGGCGGCCAAGCTGGAGCGCAGACCATTCTCGGAGTCTTCCAGCGCAATACACTCAGCAGCATCAAGCCCTAGCCTCTCCAATACCCAATAATAAATGTCGGGTGCGGGTTTTTTATGCTGAACGATATCGCCATAACCAATGACGTCAAACAGAGCTTCGCTACCCACGCCCAACCCCTGTTGTAAAAGCGTGATGACATTATCACGCGATGTGGTGGTGGCAATGGCAAGCCTCAATCCTGCCTGTTTGGCTTCGGTAATCAGGCGTTTTATATTAGGGCGCAACGGAATACCACCTTCGCGTAACATCGCGGTGTAATGCGCGGTCTTGACCATATGAAGGTATTTCACAAAACTTTCATAATCAGCCGGCTTCTGAAAACTGGGGACATAGGTAGTAACGAAATGATTGATTCGTTCTTTGCCGCCGGTCACTTTAAGCAGCTTGTCATATAAGGCGACGTCCCAGTTCCAGTCGAGATGATTTTCCGCAAACGATTTATTGAACGAGAGGCGATGTGCTTCTTCGGTATCTGCCAGCGTGCCATCTACGTCAAAAATAATAGCTTTAATTTTCATTCCGGGCTTTCCATTAGCATTTGGCAATACTTATAATAAATTGAACTTTGCATTTTAGTCGAACTCCGAGTTTCCAGAGGTAATTTTAAATAACTTTGGAGAAGCCATATAATTGATAAGTTCAATCCGGCGGTAGTTTTCAGTGAAATTCATTTCTGCATATAAATTCATTACAGCTTTTTGTCTTGGCCTTCTTACCGTTCTAGGTTTTGCACCCTTTTCGCTGTTCCCTCTCGCTATTTTTTCACTAGCCGCACTGTTCTGGCAGTGGCAACATGCAAATGGAAAGCGGTCGGCAGCATTGCTGGGGCTTTCCTTTGGTTTTGGTTTATTCAGTGCCGGCATAGGCTGGCTATACATTGCGCAGCATGATTACGGGGACATGCCATTCTTGCTGGCGCTCTCTTCTACCGCTCTGTTCGCTGCATTCTGGGCGTTATTTCCCGCGTTG
>CAIRGS010000095.1 GCA_903878125.1 uncultured Nitrosomonadales bacterium
ATTCAATTCCCATTGGAGTTGAACGTGTTTTTAATAAATCGATAGTTTGTGGATAACATTCGTTTGAAACGAAAAACTTGTTTGCTCCATTTTCAGTTGCTTCATGCGTGCGATTATTGAATAACATTGCCATTGCTTCTGCTGCTGCAGTGGATTCATCCAGCAATGATGCATTTGCAATTTCCATTCCTGTTATATCCATAATCATGGTTTGGAAATTCAACAACGCCTCTAAACGACCTTGTGAAATCTCAGCCTGATAAGGAGTGTAAGCGGTATACCAACCTGGATTTTCTAAAATATTTCGCTGGATAACAGGAGGAACTATGGTGTTGTAATAACCTAAACCAATATGAGTTTTAAAAACCTTATTTTTTGCAGCAACACCACGTAAATGCTTGTGATATTGATATTCAGTCATCCCGGATGGCAAGTTCAAAGGTTTTATGAAACGAATTGCAGCGGGAATTGTTTGATCAATCAACTCGTCTACAGAGCCTGCGCCAATTATATCGAGCATTGCCTTGACATCATTCTCGCGCGGACCGTTATGACGGTTTACAAATTTATCGGTTGTAATCATTGCGGATTTAATTTTTTAAAGGAGTGTAAATAGGTATTGGAAGCGGAAATCATGTCTTCCATTAAGATGCCTTAATGTGCTTCATTGTCGACCAGTGTCTGGTACCCTGCCGCATCCATTAACTCGTCTACGTCGGCGGCATTATCTGGTTTCATTTTGAACATCCATGCGGAATAAGGTTCAGTATTGATCTTCTCTGGCGCATTATCGAGTTCAGGATTAACCGCTACCACTACACCGGTAACAGGTGCGTAAATGTCAGCCGCAGCCTTCACCGATTCCGCTACTGCACACTCTTCCTTGGCTTTCAGTTGGCGGCCAACCGCTGGATTTTCCATGAATACCATGTCGCCCAGCAGTTCTTGTGCGTGTTGGGTAATGCCGATAGTGATAGTGCCGTCGGTCTCTTGTTTGACCCACTCGTGGGATGCGGTGTACTTCAGGTTACCTGGCAGATTGTTTGAATTGCTCATGGTTATATCCTTAAAAAATAAAAATTAGATTAAGCCTTTGCCGTTACGCACGAACGGGTATTTCACTACCTTGGCCGCCAGCATTTTATCGCGAATCGCCACTTGCACCATATCGCCAATTTGTACTGCAGAAGGTATGCGTGCCAGGGCGATTGACTGATTCAGTGTGGGCGAAAAACTGCCGCTGGTAATTTCGCCATCGCCATGGCTGCTGTGTACCACTTGGTGATCACGCAGCACCCCGCGATCCTGCAAGACAAGACCGACCAACTTTCGAGTTCTGGGCTTATTGACAAGTGCGGTTTTACCAATGAAGTCGCGTTCACTCACCAAGTCTACCGTCCATGCCAGTCCGGCTTCCAGCGGGTTTATGGTCTCATCCATGTCGTGTCCGTACAGGTTCATGCCTGCTTCCAGACGCAACGTGTCACGTGCGCCTAGCCCGATAGGCTTCACCCCCGCGTGATTAAGTGATTGCCAGAAGGAGGGAGCAGCCGTGGCTGGCAGCATGATCTCAAAGCCATCTTCGCCGGTATAGCCAGTCCGGGCGATAAACATCGAATTCCACTCCACGGAATTGAAGGGTTTGAGTTCTTCCGCCAATGTCTGTGATCCTGGCAAGGCCAGCCACAGCTTTGCCGCTGCATTGGGTCCTTGCACGGCGATCATCGCCAGATCATTGCGTGATGTGATCTGCAATTGTGGCGCGCGGACGGTAGCCTGTGCAATCATCCATGCGATATCATTATCAGCTGTACCCGCATTTACTACGATGCGAAACCACATTTCATTCATGAAATACACGATGAGGTCGTCGATCACACCACCATCTGGACGCAGCAGGCAGGAATAAAGCGCTTTTCCGGAAGATTGCAGCTTGTCCACGTTGTTTGCCAACAGATAGCGCAAGAAGTCGCGCACCCCTTCGCCTCTTATATCGACCGTTCGCATATGCGAGACATCAAACATGCCGGCATCGCGACGTACTTGATGGTGTTCATCAAGTTGTGAACCGTAATGCAATGGCATATCCCAGCCGCCGAAATCGACCATTTTTGCGCCCATTGCGCGGTGAGCTGCATTCAGAGGAGTTTGTTTGAGTGTCATGAGTTAATCTTTCAAAAAAATAAAAAAGGCGAGGCAGAACATATCTGCCTCGCCCCATCTGTCCTCTTTACCTGAGAGATTACGAATAAATCCGTGTGCCCCTTCGGTGGCTGTGTAAACAGCACTCTCCAGATTTGCCTGTGCCAACAGTTCTTGAGCCTGAGCGGTTACGGGTGTTGCGCCTTCGGCAATGCGCCTGAATTTACTACTTACCAAGCAGCATGTTCTTCCATTGGTTTAAACGGCAGATATAACTATACCGGAATAAGGGGGTGGACGGCAAACGATACACATAAATTTGCGCGGGAGATTCATTTCAGGGATAATCTATGACCTTATACGTGCGTTAGCGCATGCTGCTTTAATTTATTTAAGCTCTCAATAAGTTTTTTAGTCCTCAATTTTCATGTTTAAGTGTTTAAGGAAGCCAAAATGAAAACCGACATTCATCCGCAATACGATGAGATCGCAGTTACTTGCAGTTGTGGCAATGCTTTCAAAACCAAGTCCACAATGGGTAAATCGCTGCATGTAGAAGTCTGCTCGGACTGTCACCCCTTCTATACCGGCACGCAAAAAATCGTGGATACCGCTGGTCGAGTGGAAAGATTCCGCCAAAAATATAGCAAGCCAGGTGCAAAACCTGCACCGTAATGAAACTGAATGATAGGCAATAATTGAAAGGCAGCGGACGCTGCCTTTTTTGTTTTAAATTTCAAGCGGGGTAGTAACTGCCCGAATGTTCTATAACCCCACACCCGGACAGTGCATTAAGGTCTTGGAATAAGCGCGCAAGTTCATGTTTTCCTATCCTCCGACACAAGAACACCCGATCACGACAGCCAAAGCCTGGTTGCTGGCACTGCTGTGTGCGGTGTGGTTAGGCACGGGGTTGGTAGGGCATGACCCGTGGCAGTCAGACGACGCTTATAGTTTTGGGTTGGTCTATCACATCCTGCAAAGCGGCGATTGGCTAGTTCCCACCTTGGCTGACGTACCGTACATGGACAGGCCGCCGCTGTTCTACATGACAGCCGCATTTTTCGCCAAGCTATGCTCTCCCCTGCTTGAGCTACATGATGGCGCGCGCTTGGCAAGCGGTTTTTATACCGCTCTTACGCTGTTGCTCATTGGACTGTCTGGACGTGAACTATTCGGGAGGAGCCGTGGTTGGACTGCGGCGATCATTCTGATGGGTTGCCTCGGCATGCTGGTACGCTCACATGAGCTTATAACCGACCTTGCTTTGCTCACGGGCTGCGCCATGATGTTGTATGGCTACACGTTAAGCTTGCGCCGTACTTTATTGGCCGGCATGCTCATTGGCAATGGCATCGGTATTGGCTTTATGTCCAAGGGTTTTATCGCGCCCACGCTGTTTGTGCTTATCAGTGCCGCGCTGCTGCTGTTCCGCACATGGCGCACGCGCTCCTTTCTTTTCAGCCTGGCCATCGCACTGCTGTTTGCGTTGCCTTGGCTAACTGTCTGGCCTTTCTTGTTGTACAAACGTTCGCCAGAGCTGTTTATGGAATGGTTTTGGACGCTTAATATTAGCCATTGGTTTGACTATATTCAAGGTGGCGATTATGCAGAGGCGTTATATTACGTAAAGATATTGCCTTGGTTCGCCTGGCCTGCTTTGCCTTTGGCTGCTTGGGCAGTGTGGGAAGCGCGGAGAAGAGTGCTGCATGAAGCGGAGTTCCAGCTATTGCTGGTGAGTTTTTTTGTGATGTTGCTTACGCTGAGCGTGGTGCCCAATATCAAGGAAGTGTTCGCGTTGCCCATACTATTGCCGCTAGCTTTGCTTGCTAATGCAGCTCTTCCCACCTTGCGCCGGGGGGCTGCCAACGCGCTGGATTGGTTCGGCATCATGACTTTTGGTTTTGTCGCCATCTTGATGTGGTGGGGCTGGGCTGGGCTGTTACGGAATAACCATGCCAAAATTACGCATTGGCTGAAAGACTATCAGCCTGGTTTTGAACCGATGTTCAATGCAACAACATTCGGGGTTGCATTGGCCTTCACTGTGCTGTGGGTACTGCTGGTGTGGCGCGTTGGACGCTCCATGCGCCGCGCCGTGCTTAACTGGGCTGGCGGCGTGACGCTGTTGTGGGTGCTTGCCATGACACTATGGCTACCATGGCTGGACAACGGCAAGAGCTATCGCGGCATGGTCGTTTCACTCAAGAAGGCCATGCCAAAAGACCATGGTTGTATTGCGAGCCTGGATGTAGGCGATACTCAGCGCGCCATGTTGCAATACTTGGGAAATATCACCACGCAAACTAAAGCACAACTCGCTTGCGATCTGCTGCTGGTGCATGGAGAACGTGCCGCCAGCTTAGTGGAAAAAGAATCAACTTGGGTCAAGCTATGGGAAGGCAACCGCAAAGGGGTTAAATCGAAACCTTTCCGTTTGTACCAACGCATCGAACCAATTGCACAAAGGCCAGTGATCACACAGCCATAGTTTCATACCCGAACATTTGAGATGGGTTGTCAATAATGGACATCATGAATTCATGCCGCCAATCTTTTTACGCAGAGCCATCGTTCATGCGCAGCGACATTATGAAAATCAGTTCGCTGCTTAACACGTCGGACGCCACGATTGTATTACGGGGCCGCACACACAATGTGGCTCTATCCATGCTTTTCAATGGCGATAGAGCCACATAACGTGAATCAGAAATTCCACTGCAACATCGCGCGAAGCATGTCGGCTTTAACTTGTCTGTAACCATTCAAAGCTGGAACGAACGTGCCTACATTGGTTCTATCCATATTTGCGTAGGCTACGACCAACTCCACTTCAGGCACGGGTTGCCACTCAACACCGATTTCTGTTTCCCGCACGTGTGAGTTAGGTGTGTTTGTCGAGAACTTTTCGGAGCCATCGTAACGCTGCCATTTGATATAGGGCATCCAGCCGCCGAGAGTATTGTTCAGTTTGTACATGGCCTGAACGTATCCGCCATTGAGGCTGGCAGATTTGATCTCTTTGCGGTCTGCGCTCAACTGGGGGGAATTGCCCCAGTTCCACTCACCTTGCAAGCCAAAGGGTTGCGGATACAACACAGCATGCAAGCCTACGCGCTCGTCCCGTAAGCCTCTGCTATCAAACTTAGGGGTTACACTGACACCGCCGACTGAAATCGCGCTGGATCTTGGAACATATTTGCCGGATAAAGCGGATATACCTGCCTCGAAAAACTGGCCGTTGTCGAATTTGAACGGATAGGTCAGGCGGGCCGCTGTATGGATGTTATCATTAACTTCGACCCGGTTCAGCCCCTGGCCATTATAGACGCCCAAGCCAAACACGCCATAATCGCCCGAGCCTTTGAGGCCACTGCGCACCAGATCCCTGAAGCGATCACGGATGTGCGCAGGTGCCCAGTAGAACATCAAACCCATATCACGCTCGTCACGGGACGCGATGTTGACGGCATCGGCACGATCCATCGCTAAGCGGTTCTGGCTCGACTGAAGAATTTCAAAGCCGTAAGGAATTTTGGAGACACCGGCACGAATGCGGTATTCCCTCTTATCGTCGAAAGAAATATCGGAGTAAAAATCTCGAATTTGAACTTTTCCACCCTGCAAATCTCCTGCGTCTGGGCCGGAATTGAATTCCGGTTGAATGTAGACGTATAGATGGTCGGTAACTTGACCCGAGAGAATCACTCGGGCGCGTCGAACTCCGAAACTCTGGTTATCCGAGATAAATCTGTCACCAGAAGATGCAATGTGGGCTCTATCTCCAGATATAGGTTGGCTGTAGCGCAACTGGGTGTAGCCACGCAGGTTGATTCTGTCGGACCAGTTATCCTTGGGTGCAAGAGACGCGGTCAATTCCTCAGCCGCTTTAAGCTCCTCCTTCTTTTTCTTTTGACGAAGCCTGGTTTCCAGTGTTTTAAGTTCTTCAGGGGGAACCTTGCCCACTGCCTCATTGACTTCTTCAAATTCGCTGAGCTTGACTCTGTTTATGCCCGGAGAAGTAAATACTTGTTGAGTCTGTGTGTCCACATATAGCTGGGCAGCCTGTGCTGGAATCGCAGCGCCGCCCAGCAGAGCCAGCAAGGCGACTGATAATGTGGTTGGTCTTAATCGGCTACCAAGGTTAGTCTTAGCTACATGGCTTTTGGATGCTTGCATTCTTTTCTCCAGGAAAAATAAAAACTTCACCAGCTCAAGGTCATTCTTGAGTCGCGCAAGCATTCTAATGAATGAACATGACAGTTTTATGACATGCCAATTTATGGTTAATTTAATTGAACGTTTACGTCCTGCGCTGTGCGCGAGCCACGTTTCATTGGCATTCCGTGATTGAAGAGCAGGTTATTGAGATATCAAACAGAAGGCGCATTCTGTCAACTAATAGACAATCGAAAGAAAGCAATCAATAGAAAAATCGTGAATGTTTGATTGGTCAATTTGCATGAACATCAAGTTCATGGATAATTTGTATTTGGTGAATCATAAATGTCACAATTCTGCAACATTGGGAGCTTAATATGGCGACGCTGCCAAATGGTGGTGACCCAATTAACCAAATGGAGAGAAAAATGTTGAAATCGCACAATCTTAAAGTACTTGGTGTGACCGCTGCATTGAGTATATTAATGAGCGCCACAAACGTTGCGGGTGCCGTCGCGATCATCAAAATTGATGGCTCAAGCACCGTCTATCCTGTCACAGAAGCGGTGACAGAAGCGTTCCAGAAAAGCAAAAAAGACGCAATTAAAGTGACCGTCGGCATTTCCGGCACCGGCGGCGGATTCAAGAAGCTCTGCCGTGGAGAGATTGATATCGCGAACGCTTCTCGCCCGATCCTGAATGAGGAAATGAAGGAGTGTAACAAGCACGGCATCCGATATATTGAGCTGCCAGTGGCTTACGATGCGCTAACCGTGGTGGTCAATCCTCAAAACAATTGGGTGAGCGGCATGACCGTAGCCGAGCTAAAAAAATTGTGGGAACCTTTAGCTCAAGGAAGAATTACTAATTGGAATCAGATTAATCCTCTCTGGCCAAATGCCTCCCTGAAATTATTTGGTCCGGATTCTGACTCCGGCACGTTAGATTTTTTCACTGAAGTTATTGTGGGCAAGGCCAAGTCCAGTCGCCTCGATTACACTGCGTCTGATGACGACAAATTACTGGTAAAGGGTGTCTCTGGCGATAAAAATGCCATTGGCTACTTAGGCTACGCCTACTACGCTGAAAACGCCTATAAACTGAAGGCGGTACCGATTAGCGTTGGGGAAGGTAAGCCGCAAGTTCTGCCTAGCTTGGAAACGGTTAAAAACAGTAGCTATCGGCCTCTTGCGCGCCCAATCTTCATCTACGTTAGCGCCAAAGCTGCGCAAAAATCTGAGGTCAAGGAGTTTGTCGAGTTCTATCTCAAGCAAGCGCCGAATATAGTAGAGGAAGTGAAGTACGTGCCGCTGCCAGATGCCGCCTACAAGCTGGCACTGGATAATTTCACCAAGGGTAAAACCGGCTCCGGTTTCGGTGGTAAGTCAAATGTCGATATCGATTTCAGCGGTATAGCGGAGGTAGGTGTGACAGATGAAGTGCTAATGAAACGTGAAGGTAGGGTTTTCCCAGCTCCATAATTCGATAATCGGCATGGATGCATCACGATGAAGTGCTAATGAAGCGTGAAGGTCATATGTTTGAATGATATTTCATTTGCGTGTGACTGTGGGTATCGGAGAGAAAATTGATGAGGTGCAAAAGTAGGGGCTAAGGCGGATAGTAAAGCGGGATCCTTTCAATGCACAGTATCCTACAGGTGCGTAAACGCTTTTACCCGGTACAAAAGCTCCTCGATCAATTGGTAGGTAGTCGCAACCAGGATGATTTAAACCAATAAGAGCAAGATGCCCAAGCCCGCTGGATAATTTTTAGACCTGCCATGCCTAACATTAACTTGCTTGCTCGTTCTCGTTCCGCTGTGTGGCACCCCTGCACGCAGATGAAGCACCATGAGACTTTACCGCTAATACCTATCCAGCGTGGACAGGGTATGTGGCTATATGATTTCGACGGCAAGCGTTACATGGATGCGGTGAGTTCGTGGTGGGTGAATTTGTTCGGACATTGCAATCCGCGCATTAATGCCGCCATTACCCAACAGTTAGGGCAGCTGGAGCATGTGATGCTGGCTGGCTTTACTCATGAGCCGGTGGTGCAGCTTTCCGAGCGATTGGCGCAATTGGCCCCTCCCGGGCTGGGTCATTGTTTTTATGCTTCAGATGGCGCATCGGCTATTGAAATTGCGCTAAAGATGAGCATACATTTTTGGCGCAACAATGGTCAGCCACTCAAGTGCGATTTCATCAGCCTGCAAAACAGCTATCACGGCGAAACACTGGGCGCATTGTCAGTGACCGACATGACCCTATTCAAGGGCGCATATGGTGCGCTGGTCAAGCAGAATGCCACGGTATTAAGCCCTGACTGGCGCAATGCAGAGCCAGGAGAAAGCGCCCGAGACTATGCTGTGCGCTGTGCTGCGCAGCTTGAAACACATTTGCAGCAGCATCATCACAATATTGCCGCTTTCATTATTGAACCGTTAGTGCAGGGGGCTGCGGGCATGGTGATGCATCACCCGGTTTACTTGACCCGTGCGCGCGAGTTATGCGATCAATATGACGTGCATTTCATTGCCGATGAAATAGCAGTGGGAATGGGACGGACGGGAACGATGTTTGCCTGTGAGCAGGCAGAAAAGTCCCTTGGCCGGGATAGTGCAGAAGTTGGTATTTCGCCGGATTTTCTGTGTTTGTCCAAGGGTCTCAGCGGTGGCTATCTGCCGCTATCCGTGGTGATGACCACGAATACGATCTATCAGGCATTTTATGCTGATAAAGTGACACAAGGATTTTTGCATTCACATTCCTATACGGGCAATCCGTTGGCCTGCCGTGCGGCATTGGCTACTTTGGAAATCTTTGAGCAAGATGATGTCATCGCAACCAACCGTAACAAAGCCATTTATCTTAACCGCATTGCTGAACCCTTACGTAATCACCCCCGCGTAAAAAATTTCCGCAACACCGGCATGATCTGGGCATTTGAGGTGGATAGTTTGCACGATAATTTCGCGCAACGCTGTTTCAGTCTCGCGCTGGAGAAAGAGCTGCTGCTGAGGCCGATGGGCAATACGATATATTTCATGCCACCCTATATCATCAGCGAGGCTGAAATGGATATGCTGGTTGAGTGTACACTGGCAATCATTGCGGCGATCATCTAATTTAAACCAAAGAGCAACTAAAACTTGTTATTCCTGAAAAAACGGGAATGACGGATGTATAGAGGTATTCATGAAGCTGCTTCACACCTTGCTACTCATCCTTTGCCTCATCCCCAGTACTCACGCCGCCCCGTTGCCGCCACCAGTGTTGAAAGCGCTGCAGCTGGCGCACATTCCGCTTGGCAGTATTGGCGTGGAGGTACGCGAAGTAAATGCGCGCACACCGCTCATGAGCGTGAATGCGAAGCAGTCGATGAGTCCGGCTTCAACCATGAAGCTGCTGACCACCTACGCCGGGTTGGAATTGCTAGGCCCGTCGTATAGCTGGAAGACCGAGGCTTATCTCGACGGCAAGCTGGAACAAGACGTACTGCACGGCGACCTGATCCTGAAGGGTTACGGCGATCCCAAATTGACGCTGGAAAATTTATGGCTGTGGCTGCATGAGCTGCGTAGTCGCGGTCTGCGCGAGATTCGTGGAGATCTGGTGCTCGACCGTAGTGTATTCCAGCTCGCCCCGCACGATCCCGCAGAATTCGATAACGAGCCGATGCGTCCCTACAATACGGGGCCGGATGCGTTGCTGCTTAATTTTAACTCGATACGCCTGCGTTTTATTCTAGAGGGCGAAAAAATCAAGATTATCAGCATGCCGGAATTAGCGGGTATCAGGCTGGAAAACCGCGTTACGGTAGCGACTACACAAGGAAATTGCAACGACTGGAATGATGCGCTGTCCATGCAATTGCAGGGCGATACGCTGCTTGTGCAAGGCGTTTTCCCAGCCCAGTGCGGTGAGCGTGAGCGACATGTCAGCCTGCTGCCCCACTCAAGCTATCTGAATGCCGTATTTCGTGCGTTGTGGCAGGAGATGGGTGGCCTGCTTCAGGGTAACTTGCGTGAGGGTACCGTTCCAGGTAGCGCGACGCTGTTTGCCACGCACCAGTCCGCGCCATTGGCCGAACTGATCCGCGATATTAACAAATTCAGCAACAATGTCATGGCGCGCCAACTTTTTCTAAGTCTGGGCGGGACTGCCGAGACGCCCGCCAGCTTCGCACACAGTGAGCTGACTATACATAATTGGCTGACACAAAAAAAATTGTATTTCCCTGAACTGATACTGGAAAATGGTGCCGGACTTTCGCGTCGGGAACGGATCAGTCCGCGCAGTCTGGTACTGCTGTTGCGTAGCGCGCAGCGCAGTCCGTTATCAACGGAATTCGAGGCTTCCCTACCCATCGTCGGAGTTGATGGTACCTTTAAAAAACGCCTCACGGGCAGCGAAGCTGCCAACCACGCCCATCTAAAAACCGGCTCGCTGGAAGGTGTGCAAGCCATTGCCGGTTATGTGCAATCCCATAGCGGAAAGCAATGGATTTTGGTTTTTTTAATCAACCACCCCAATGCCGTAGCAGGGAAGCAGGCACAAAACGCGCTAATTGAGTGGATACAACGACGATATTGAAAAAATCCCGATGTAATATTTTATTTGCTGACTTGAACGCCTATTAGTATTTGAGGCTTTGTGATGGTTACATCAGGAGGGGCAGAGATGGTTATGTCAAATTGACGCTATGCTGGCTGCTATAATCAATGTCCCCATTATCCAACTCACGCGATCAATATGCATACGCTTATCTGTGGCTCTTTGGCTTACGACGTCATCATGGTGTTTAACGACCAATTCAAAAACCACATTCTGCCTGAGCAGATACACATCCTGAATGTCTCCTTTCTGGTGCCGGAGATGCGTCGCGAGTATGGCGGCTGCGCAGGTAACATTGCCTATAATTTGAAACTGCTCGGTGGCAATCCGCTGATCATGGCGACGGTAGGTGATGATTTCGGCCCTTACACCGCACGCCTGGAAAAATTAGGCTTATCGCAACAATATATTCGCCATGTACCGGACAGTTTCACTGGCCAAGCTTTTATCACAACCGATCAGGACGACAATCAGATTACTGCCTTCCATCCTGGTGCGATGGGATTCTCTGAACAGAACCATGTGTTCGATGCCAAGGGTGTTACGCTCGGCATCGTTTCACCAGATGGGCGAGCAGGTATGTTGCAGCACGCGCAGGAATTCCATGCTGCCGGCATTCCCTTCGTGTTCGATCCGGGTCAAGGTATGCCGATGTTTAGTAGTGATGAATTATTGAGCTTTGTCAAGCAGGCGGATTATGTGACGGTGAATGACTACGAAGCCAAGCTATTACAGGATAAAACCGGCAAAACGATTGAAGAACTCAGCAAGATGACACGCGCTTTCATCATTACCCTCGGTGCACAAGGGTCACTTATTTATACGGATGGCAAGGAAGTGCGCATCCCAACGCCAATGGCTGAGACATTACTCGACCCCACTGGCTGCGGAGATGCTTATCGTGCAGGTTTGCTGCACGGCATTCAGCAAGGTTGGGATTGGGATACCACTGGACGCCTTGCTTCTTTGCTGGGTTCGCTGAAGATCGGCAGTCGTGGCGGACAGAACCACAAGCCAACGTGCGACGAACTCACCACTCTGTTTCAGAAGTACTTTGGCTATTCCATTAACCTGTAATTTCGTGTTCTGCTCGAGCTTGCTTTTTCTTCCGCTTGCGGGAAGAGCGAAAGCTAAGCTCAGCTGGGCGATGTGAGCTTTTTAAGCTGGTGGCCGCGCCCATAATACATCGATTATTTTTATCTGCTTGGCTGTATATAGCCTGAAGGCATTTCCGCGCCATCGCCAAAAAAATGATTTTCCATTTGTTGGGCTAAATACTTGCGAGCATGAGCCTCTGCGAGATTTAATCGATTTTCGTTGACCAGCATGGTCTGGTGTTTGAGCCACGCGGCCCAGGCATCTTTCGAAACCTGCTCGAAAATGCGTTGCCCCAACTCGCCAGGATATGGCGCGCGCTCCAGTCCCTCAGCCTCGTGACCCAATTTGACGCAGTGCACCATTCTTGTCATTATTATGTTCTCCGATTATTTAGTTTAACGTTTTAATTCTTACATCAATCACGAACACCAACAAAGATTCAACTTCATTCCATGTACGATTTGATCACATATTTTTCAGAAATACTTTGGAGCGGCGCTGATAGTTGTAAAGCATTTTTTTCTGCGTAGGCAATTGCCCGACATCCGTTTCTTTGAAGCCCCGTTCAATAAACCAGTGAGCAGTGCGCGTGGTCAACACGAATAGTTTGTGTAGGCCTTGTGCCTGGGCCTCGGCAAGAATGTGTTTAAGCAGTATGTCGCCGTAACCTTGTTTGCGGTAGCTGGGTTGCACGGCGAGGCAAGCAAGCTCGGCGGCCCGCTCTTTGATAAATGGATATAATGCGGCGCAGCCGATGATGCGGCGGTCATGTTCTAGCACCACAAAGCGCCCAATTTCACGTTCCAGTCGCTCGCGGCCACGTCGAACCAGTGTGCCGTCAGCTTCCAATGGCTGCAGCAGTTGCAAAATGCCGCCCACATCATTAATTGTGGCATCACGCAAAGTGTTGAGCGTGCTTTCCACCACCATGCTGCCGATACCGATATCACTGAACAGTTCTTGCAAAATGGCACCGTCAATATGGCGGCTGATCAAGTGCGTGCGTGCCACACCAGCCTCGCAGGCGTGCACTGCGCAGGGCAGGAACAGCGACACATCTTCCGGCAACTTACTTTTTTTGGACAAGATGATATTAACATCGGCAACGGTTAATTCACGCAGTAAATTGCCGTGCTTATCCTGGACGCCGTCCATCTCCATCAGAAAAATCAGTTTGTCTGCATCTAGCGCGATAGCGGTGCGCGTTGCAACTTCTTCCAGGGTAAGGTTGAACACCTCACCGGTAGGCGAATAACCAAGTGGTGAAAGTAAAACCACTTCATTGTGCTCAAGCCGGTCTTTAATCGCTACAACATCTACTTTACGCACGCTACCAGTATGCAGTAAATCCACGCCATGAATTACGCCCATCGGCTGGGCGGTGATGAAGTTGCCGCCCGCGACGCGGATATCCGCGTTAGCCATGGGTGAATTCGCTAAGCCCATGGACAGAAGAGCCTCGATTTCTACCCGCACGCGACCCACCGCTTCTTTTACGCATTGCATGGTTTCTGAATTGGTTAGGCGGATACCATGGTGATAGTGATCTTCAAGATTGTTGCGCGATAAGTGACGTTCGATTTGTGGACGAGCGCCATGTACTAATACGAGGCGCACCCCCAAGCTGGAAAGTAGATTAAGGTCGTGGGTCAGCTCAATGAACTTACCATCTGCCACTACTTCACCGCCGAACGCGACCACGAAAGTGCGGCCACGGAAGGCGTTGATGTAAGGCGCAACCGAACGAAACCAGGCAACGAATTCGGAGGGAGGCACAGGACTGTGAGACATGCTTTGTCTATTTGCTAGCGGATTGAGAGATGGCATGGATCAGACGTTTTGCGAATAATGTCATGAACACAACAAGGTCGATTGGATATGCTATGGCTTCATTCATAGTTATATTTATGTCGGGATGTTCATAAACAGCGCGGATGTCCGCTTGTTCAATATTTTTAGTGCAGGTCAAACTTTAAAATTAAAAAAGCAATGGAAATAACAGGTAATGGTAAAGATCTAGTCATAATCTTAATTGCTGGTGCGCCCGGCGGGAGTCGAACCCACGACCCTTGGCTTCGGAAACCAATACTCTATCCAGCTGAGCTACGGGCGCTTAACAGGCGTAACAGTATAACGTACCCATGGTTACCATGCACACTGTAACAACTGTCAATGTGATAATTAAGCCCGAATAAATGATGTGTTTTTTTCTGAAGCGATCCTAGAAATCAAAATTACTTACTAAATTAAAAAACGGTTTTTGCAAGACGTTATAGAGCCGGGCATTAAATAGTGAGCTGCTCACACAATACGGCTTACTGTATATCTAAATGAAATATAGATTTTTATGGATTTTTTGAATGTGAACGTGTGTGATGTTTAGTCGCATAAACGGACGTTTGAATTAGATTTCAAGAGGCTGGAGTTTAATGGTTTCTTCGGCCGGCCAAAAAAACTTGCGTAATTTAAATGGGCAGTGATAAAATTCATAAGTCTAGAGGGATAACAAGCACAATTAGTTTTTTAACCAAGCAGTATTGGAAAGGGGGAGACGTTATGTTTGAGAATGTGACTACCGGCCAAGTTCTTTTGTGGTACGTATGTATTTTTGGATTTATTTTTGGTATGGCCGCAATCTTATTGAAAAAGAATTCTTAAAAAACAAGGCTGAATAATACTGCGAATAGCGGAAAAATTGTTTTTGGAGGCCTTCCGAAAGCATGGTATGTCTTTCACCGCGGCTAAAATACCAACAACTTGTAAAGTTGTTAGGGGAAGATTAAATTGAAGAATTTCAAGAAATAAGGGGGGGAAATGCGCAAATCTACATCCATGTTGTCGTCATGGCTTACAATAATAGCTATCACTGTATTGGTATCAGGAACGGCAGCCTCTGCGGAAGCTGGTAAAGTTAGTGCGAATCCCGCTAACGGCAAGGTCATCTTTACCCAAGGAAAAGGGGATGTTCCAGCTTGCCTTTCCTGTCATGGAGAAAATGCATTAGGTAATGATGCTATGGGCGCGCCCCGCCTAGCCAATGTTGGTTACGTTTATCTCGTTAAACAACTTACTAATTTTGCTGCGGACAAGCGAGTTCCCTCTGGGCTGGGCGCGGTAATGAACGGATTTGCCAAGGCGTTGAGCGAGCAAGACCGCCGTGATGTGGCTGCATTTGTAGATAGCTTGCCCAGAAAGTATGAGCCGTCTGATTTGAAAGCTCTTAAAGCAGAGGGGCAGCAAGTCGGTAAGTCGCATTTGGGGAAGCTTCTGGTTCATAGTGGGGTAAAAGATAAGGTGGCCTCTTGTTACTCATGCCATGGGTTTAATGGTCGCGGTGCTGATCCTATCTTTCCGGCAATTGGCAATCAGAAATATGTATATTTGGTTAATCAATTGAAAAGTTGGCGTGATGGCACAAGAAATAATGATCCGGTAGTTGGAGGGGTTCCAATGATGCAAGCGGTGGCGAAAACGCTTACAGATGACGACATTTATAATGTTGCTGCATATTTGACTTCTGCTCCGCCAGTTAATGTACGGGACGGCCTCGTTATTGATAATCAAACCGTTTTGAAGGAAATTGTAGTTCGATAGGAATTTTGGGTTATTGAATTTTAGATTTTGTTTGTAAAATCCCCGCGTTGAGTTGCTCCGGACGCGGGGATTTTATTTATTGGCAATGCACATTAAGTGGTTGGGAGTAATTCGGCATGGCAATTAGCAATATGAAGCTTGGAGAAAAATTGCTATTTGGGGGGTTTGCACTGATTGGTGTTATGGCTTTTGTCAGTTGGGTGGCTCTAGAAGTTGTCAGGTCACGTTTGGATAAGCCGATGTATCCAGTACTTCAGTATAATTTTTCCGCACAGGGCTTGCGCGGGTCCGAGTTATTTCGTACAGCGGGATGCACTATCTGCCACCGCGCAATGCGTAACGGAACAAATATGGGGCTGGTTCTCGACGGAATCGGTTCAAAGCGCACCTTAGAATACCTTAATAAATTTTTAGTAGATCCAGAAGCATCGTATCCTGGAACGACGATGGATCACGGCCCGGCTAAAGGAGCTGCTTTCGTAGCGAAATTGCCACAAGCGGATTTGCAAGCGATTGCTGTCTTTCTTTCCGAGTTACGAGCCAACCCAGGTTCTAATGCGTCTCGACTCCCACCAGTAGGTGGAGAATCCAAGTTTATTGATGAGATGGTCAGGATGTGGGCGCCAGATAGCTGGAAGTCGGAGTATAAAGATGTGCGTGAGAAGTGAAATTAAAAGCGAAAGAGATTAAGCATGGTAAAGGAACTAGATGAGCCTTGGGCTCAGGATAAAGAATATACCAAATATACATTGTGGTTTATCTACGCATGCATCATTTACAGCATAATTGGTTTTTCCTGGGGGGCGTTGATGGGCGGGGTTCCCACCTTCAGACATTTTGTTAATAGCGGGATACCAGGCCACAGAATTGTATTAGGGCATACCCATATTAATTTGCTGGGATGGGTGGAAATGGCTATTTTCGGTGCAGTTTATTATCTTATTCCACGTTTAGTGCGTCGCTCAATATATAGTCTACGCTTGGTCAAGATTCATTTCTGGATGCATAATCTGGGCTTGTTGGGTGTCGTGGTTTTCTTCAGCGCTGCGGGGCTGATTGGTATTTTTATTGATGATGACGGAGAGCTGGCGGCATCACGTTTTATGTCCCTATCAGGAATTTTCGGTAGTGTGGTTTTATTGGCTAACATTATCTGGGGGTATAACATATATCGCACGTGTAATGGATGGAACCGGCCCAGGTGAACATAAGAATATTATGGCTACTCGTTGCCTCCTGCCTTGTTAGTGGCTGTGGCGAACAGTTTTCCACATGGAGCATCGGGGGTGCTTCAATGGGAGTGTTGCAGAAGGGTATGCTTGCGCCTAGTTTGCCGACCAAAACATTGGCTGATGTCGGCGGAGACATGAGTAAAATGACGACATATCGTCAGCCAGATGCACGCATGTATCAATACTCGTTGGATAAGGCGTTGGCGCTCGGCAAGCCTATCGTCCTGGAGTTTGCCACACCTGGCCATTGCACCGTATGCGACGGCCAGTTGCAAATAATGAAAGCACTATTGGAAAAATATCAAACCCAGGTGCTTTTTTTGCATATGGATCAATACCAAAATCCGCAAGCATTTAAGGCATATCGCGTGATGGGTGATCCTTGGACTTTCTTTATAAATGATAAAGGTGTTGTTAGCGGCGTGCAGCCAGGACGCATGTTGCATGGTGAAATGGAAGCGGGAATTACTAAAATTCTTAAGGCGGGAACAGAAAGTAACGCGGGTTGATATAGGATGAGTGATACGCGTTTCATTTTAGTGCAAGACCACAAAGGCATGATGTGGGATTTGATGTTGTATGTGCCTACAGTGATAGCATTATTGTCAATGGTAGTCAAATTCTGGTATAGCGGAGATGTTAGTTTGGCATATTTGTTCTCGTTTCTGGCCTGCTTCTTTTTTATCGCGGGTGTCAACAGAATATTAAAAACCAGGTTAATGTTACTGCCGACCGCGCCTATCGCAATTGAAATAGGTAAGCAGGCAACTCAAATTATAATGCGCAATGGAGAGCAAGTGGAGTTGGTGGAGGATTTGCGTGTTTATGCGGATTACTCAGGACGCACGTTTGGTCTGGCAGGTCTGGATAAATTAGGCCAGCGCATGCAATTTGTATTTCATAAAGGACAGTTTTCCAGCTTAAAAGATTATCAAGCAATTCAGGAAATGCTTAAAACTAGATAGAGATGTATTAAAAATACAGGGGAGTATCTAATGAAATCATTAGATACTCCCCTGTATTTTTAATACGATGCTG
>CAIRGS010000096.1 GCA_903878125.1 uncultured Nitrosomonadales bacterium
CTACAAGGGTGCTGTAGTCCTCGAGAGTCACGACCCAGGTGCCGTTGAAGCGTTGAACCCGGAGCGTGTGCTGATTATGCCGGATGGTCTCGAAGACCTGTGGAGTCAGGACTACCAGGAACTCATTGAACTCGCGTAGCGTCGAGCGCTGCGTCTTCGATATCTTCGTCGCTGCGTCGAGCGTGAGCCTTTGGTTCGGGCACGACATCACCGCGCGCTTCTTTGCGCAATGCCCAGCCGTAGCCAAAGAATCCCATGAGGGCAAAGACATACCACTGCAGGGCATACGACAAGTGAGGGCCCTCGTCGAGCACGGGCTTTTCCCACGGCGCCCCCGCAGCTGTAACGGGGGACTCGGACGCGAGTCGGCCGTACCAACCGCGGTACACGTCTGAGTTGAGACGGTCACCGATCGTCTCGAGGTTAATGGTGGCGATTTGGCCGGCGGGTGCGTCGCGCCCGGCAATCTGCTTTTCGCCAGGAATCAGGCGTGCGGTGATCTCGACGGCTCCCGATGGAACGGCGGGAGTTTCAGCGGGCGCCGAATTGTCGCCGTTGGCCGGTAACCACCCGCGGTTCACGACAAACACCGCACCGCTGGGCGTTTGCAACGGTGCCAGTTGTTCGAATCCGATTCCTCCCGGTCCAGATCGCGTCCGAACGTAGATGACGTCCGAGGCCAAATACTCGCCTGTGACACGAACGCTGCGCCATTTCTCGGTGACGTCGAACTCCGCTGGCGTGTCAAGAATCATCGTTAGATTAACAGCGGACTGGTCGTAATTCGCGTCGAGCAAGGCAATCGCGGCCTGAGCTTGCGCACGACGATCGAACTGCCATTGGCCGAGCCCCACACAGGCGACGGCGAACACGACGGTGAATCCCAGAATGCCCCACCACCGCGGGGTGACGGCGAGCCGCCACGGACTCACGGAGTGAAACTCGTCAAGCTCGGGACGTTGGATTCACGAGTGCGAACCGATTTCGATGATTTGGCGTTGACCACATTGGCGAGCCCGACCGCGATGAGGGGTAGGACCACGACGCCAGCCACGGGAAGCAGGATCCACCAACCGGGAGTGACGAAGCACAGAAACAAGCAGACGAGTCGAAGTCCCATCGCGATCAAATATTGGCCTAATCGCGATTTGCGTTCCTCGTTCGGGGAAACAGGCAACGAGGTGAGGGATTGGGTCACCGGAGTCATTTCTCAAGTGTACGCCCGCCACTACGCTGGTAACCATGACGACAGCACGCACCGTACTCATCACCGGCGGAAACCGCGGGATTGGTTTCTCGATCGCGGAAAAGTTCATCGAACTCGGCCATCGCGTCGCCGTGACGGCGCGTTCTGGCAAAGGCCCCGAGGGCAGCCTCACCGTGATGGCCGACGTTACTGATGGCGATTCACTCACCGCCGCAATTGCGACGGTAGAAGAAAAGTTCGGGCCAATCGAAGTAATCGTTGCGAACGCGGGGATTACGAAGGACACTCTCCTCATGCGGATGTCCGACGAAGACTTCGAGTCGGTCATTGATACGAATCTGACTGGCTCGTTCCGTCTGGTGAAACGGGGTATCACGTCGATGATCAAGCAGCGGTTCGGTCGCGTTATCTTCATCTCGTCAGTAGTAGGGCTTCTGGGAAGTGCCGGGCAGGTCAACTATGCGTCATCCAAGAGTGCGCTCGTGGGATTCGCTCGCTCGTTGACTCGCGAACTCGCCGCTCGCGGGATAACGGCGAACGTTGTCGCGCCGGGCTTCATCGAAACCGACATGACAGCGGCGCTACCTACCGAGCAGCAAGCCGAATACAAGCGCACGATTCCCGCTGGTCGTTTTGCGACGCCGGCAGAAGTGGCCTCCGTCGTCGCATGGCTCGC
>CAIRGS010000097.1 GCA_903878125.1 uncultured Nitrosomonadales bacterium
TGATAGGGTGTGTTTCCGTAAGCTAGGTCATAACGAGCAGGATGAGCCGCTGGTTACACAGCCGTTCATGTACCGTTATATCAACCAGCATCCAGGCACACGTTCATTTTATGCTAAACGCCTGTTGGAACAAAACGTGGTGGCAGAAGGCGAGCCGGAGGCGATGATCGCGGCCTATCGTCGCGCGATGGATGAGGGTATCAATCCAATTCAACCAGTGCTGAATGATTTTAATAAAGAATTCGCAGTAAATTGGTCTAAGTTCAGGAGTGGTGTGCCTTGGAGTGCAGCGGTGAATACTGCCATTCCGCACGAACAGTTACAAAAATTGGCTCAGCGTCTGACGGAAGTGCCAACGGATTTCAAGCTCCATTCGCGCGTGGAAAAAATTATCTCCGACCGCCGTGCCATGGGTAATGGCGAACAGGCTTTGGATTGGGGCATGGCAGAAAACTTGGCCTATGCCAGCTTGGTCGCTGAGGGTATTCCGGTTCGTTTGTCTGGGGAAGACAGCGCACGTGGCACCTTTTTCCATCGCCATGCCGTGCTACACGACCAAAACCGCGTGCAGTGGGACACAGGCTATCACATTCCCTTGCAAAATATCGCGCCGAATCAGGCCGATTTCATCGTGATTGACTCCATTCTTTCGGAAGAGGCGGTGCTGGCATTTGAGTATGGTTACGCTAGCGCTGAACCTAATTCGCTGGTTATATGGGAAGGGCAGTTCGGGGATTTCGCTAATGGTGCGCAGGTGGTAATCGACCAATTCATCTCGTCGGGGGAGGCCAAATGGGGGCGCATGTGCGGGCTGGTGATGTTTTTGCCCCATGGTTACGAAGGACAGGGGCCGGAACATTCGTCTGGTCGTATTGAGCGTTATCTACAGCTATGTGCAGATTACAATATTCAAGTGTGTATCCCTTCCACTCCAGCTCAGATGTTCCATTTGCTGCGCCGCCAAATGTTGCGCCCGATACGCAAGCCGCTTATTGTGTTTACGCCCAAAAGCATGCTGCGCAGCAAGGATGCATCTTCGCAGCTGAATGACTTGGCTCAGGGTTCATTTCAGCCAGTGATTGGAGAAGTGGATACGCTGGAAACTGCCAAGGTGCAGCGTATTGTCGTGTGTAGCGGAAAAATTTATTATGAGCTTAAGGCCGCGCGACGCGAACGGGGCATTCAGAATGCCTCGCAGAAGTCCTTGTCTCCTGAGAAGGTGGCGATTATCCGGCTGGAACAACTTTATCCTTTTCCGCATGATGCTTTTGCGGCACAGATTGCCGAGTATCCAAATGCAACTGAATTGCTGTGGTGTCAAGAAGAGCCGGGCAATCAGGGCGCGTGGCATCGCATGCAGCATTATCTGCTGCGCCATCTTCGTGACGGTATGAGGCTTGATTATGCGTTGCGGTCTTCCTCGGCATCGCCCGCAGCAGGATATTTGGCAGTGCATAATGAACAACAGAAGGCGGTGATAGACGCTGCATTCCGCTGCGATCTCGACATTAAATCAGGAGCAAGACACCATGCAAATTGAAGTGAAAGTGCCGCAGCTTTCCGAATCGGTTTCAGAAGCCACTTTGGTATCCTGGCACAAGCAGTCTGGTGAAGCTGTAGCTGAAGGTGAGAATCTGATTGACATTGAGACCGACAAGGTGGTTTTAGAGTTGCCCGCGATTAAATCTGGAGTGCTGACCAAAATTTACAAGCAGAATGGTGACAAGGTGACTAGCAATGAAGTGATTGCCCTACTGGATACCGATGTCAAACATGAAGTGAGCAGAGCCGCGCAACCAGATGTGATGACCAAGGAGCAAGCTGCTGTGATGCCTGCGGCGCAGAAGATTGCGGCAGAAAATAAAATTGATACTGCTGCTATTAGCGGTAGTGGAAGTGGAGGTCGCGTCATCAAAGAAGATGTGTTGATTGCGGTGCAGGAAAAATCGGCTATGCCAGCCACCGCAGTTCCGCTATCCACAGCGGGCGGGCGTGTGGAACAGCGCGTGCCGATGACTCGCATCCGTCAGCGCATCGCCGAACGCTTGCTGCAATCGCAACAGAATGCTGCAATTCTCACTACCTTTAATGAAGTGAATATGCTGCCAGTGATTGAGTTGCGCAATCACTATAAGGATGCTTTTGAAAAGAAGCATGGTGTAAAGCTCGGTTTCATGTCATTTTTCATCAAGGCCGCGCTGCTTGCATTGCATAAATTCCCGGTGGTAAATGCATCGGTGGATGGCACGGATATCATCTACCATGGCTATTACGACATCGGCGTGGCAATCGGAAGCGATCGCGGTTTGGTGGTGCCTGTCATCCGCGACGCTGACAAACTTTCTCTCGCTGACATCGAAAGACAAATCATCGATTTCGGAGCGCGTGCCAAGAACGGTAAGATTACGCTGGAAGACTTGACTGGCGGTACCTTCTCCATCTCCAACGGCGGCGTGTTCGGATCCATGCTTTCTACCCCTATTATCAATCCGCCGCAGAGCGCCATTCTGGGTATTCACGCCACCCAAGACAGACCTGTAGCCGAAAATGGTCAAGTCGTCATTCGTCCAATGAACTACCTTGCACTGTCTTACGATCACCGCATCGTTGATGGGCGTGATGCCGTATTATTTCTCACCACTATCAAAGAGGCGTTGGAATATCCTGGGCGAGTGCTGCTGGATTTATAATTGCACAACTCATCGCGTTTTCGTAATTACCTGAAGTATTTCAGAATAATATAGGCCATCATTTCCCATCTACGCCTACCGCCTACCTACTCATCGTATGTTACAATGGCTGTGTTGTTGGAACGGGCGAAAGTGGCGGAATTGGTAGACGCACTGGATTTAGGTTCCAGCGCCGCAAGGCGTGAGAGTTCGAGTCTCTCCTTTCGCACCAACTGAAGAATTCACTTATTAATCTAAGGAAATTTAGCATGTCGAGTATAGAAATCATGAACGGGTTGGAGCGTCGCCTTAATGCATCCATCCCTCTGCAACTGGTTAGCAGTGAAATGGAAGCGCGCCTGAAGAATATGGCATCTACCGCTGTGGTGCCTGGCTTCAGGCCGGGCAAGGTGCCGTTCAAGATCTTGGAGCAAAAACACGGTGCGCAAATACAGCAGGAAGTCCTGCAAGATGCTTTACGGCGTTCCTTTGCCAAAGAAGCGCAGGAAAACCAGTTGAAAGTGGTTGGTTATCCCGCTTTTGAGGTCAAGACCACCGACGACCCAGATGCCTTGTGGATCGAATATAGCGCGACTTTTGAGGTTTATCCTGAAGTTGTATTGGGTGATATTAGCGCTGAAAGCATGGATCAAGTGGTTTATACCTTGAGCGATGACGATGTTGACACCACTATTGCTACTCTGCGTAAGCAGCACGCTACATTCGAAGTAACTGATCGTGCGGCGCAAAATGGAGACAGGGTGCATATTGATTTTAGTGGCTTGCTGGAAGGTAGAATATTTGAAGGCGGTGAGGCTAGGGATTTAGCTGTGTTGCTGGGTGCCGGGCATTTATTACCGGATTTTGAAAATGCCATCCTTGGCATGAAGGCTGGAGAAAAGAAATCTTTCGACATGACTTTTCCGGCAGACTATAAGGCAGAAAAAGTGGCGGGTAAGTCAGCGACTTTTACCATTACCTTGCACAAGGTGGAAGAGCAGCATTTGCCAGAGATTGACGCTAAATTTGCCAAGTTGCTCGGTATAGAAGATGGCGATGTGACTAAGCTAAAGGCTGAAGTCCGCGATAATCTTGAGCGTGAAGTCAAGCGTCGATTAATGGTGCGTAACAAAGACAGCGCAATGGCTACCTTGCTGAAAGTTACTCAACTGGAGATACCAAAGGCACTGCTGGATGCTGAAGCGCAGAGCCTGATGCAGCAAACTATGCGCGATATGAAAAAACGCAGAATGGAAATGCCGAAGGGGGAAGAATCGTTACCACTCGAATTATTTACTGAACATGCGCAAAAGCGTGTCAAGTTGAGTTTGATCTTGACTGAACTGGTAGACAAATATGATTTGCATGCTAAACCCGAGCAGATTAAGGCCCTGGTTCAGGATTATGCACAAAGTTATGACAACCCGGAAGAAGTGGTGCAGTGGCACTACAGTGATCCGACACGCTTGCAAGACGCAGAAAACTTGGTGCTAGAGGATAACGTGGTGGTTTGGGTGACGGATGCTGTCAAGGTGACAGAGAAGGTGATGGAATTTAATGAGTTAATGGAGAATGCCGCGTGATGTACAGCGAAATACCTCAAAATAATGAGGACCCGCAAAACATCGGGATGATTCCGATGGTGATTGAAACGAGCGGGCGTGGAGAACGTGCATACGATATTTATTCACGTCTGCTCAAGGAGCGCGTGATATTTTTGGTTGGCAACATCAATGATATGACCGCTAACTTGGTGGTAGCACAATTGTTGTTTCTTGAGTCTGAAAATCCAGATAAGGAGATTCATCTCTATATCAATTCGCCCGGTGGCTCTATTTCGGCAGGCATGGCGATTTATGACACTATGCAATTCATAAAGCCAGAGGTTTCTACGCTGTGCATCGGCATGGCGGCATCTATGGGTGCTTTCTTGTTGCAGGCCGGTGCAAAGGGAAAACGCTTTGTTCTGCCCAATTCTTCGGTAATGATCCATCAGCCGTTGGGCGGGTTTCAAGGGCAGGCGACAGATATCGAAATTCACGCCAGATATATTTTAAGCCTGCGTGAGCGCCTTTATACCTTGATGGCGCAGCACACAGGTCGCAATGTCGAGGAAATTGCCCGTGATAGCGAGCGCGACAAATTCTTAAATGCGAATGAAGCAGTTGATTATGGCTTGGTAGATAAAGTGCTGGAAAAGCGCATTTAAGTAGCTGCCTTGGCTTAATCGATAGATAATAAGTTCAGGCGATAAACAAAACAGGGGATATGAATGGTGCTGGATAAAACCAAGGGCGACAAACTATTGTACTGCTCGTTTTGCGGCAAGAGCCAGCATGAAGTTCGCAAACTTATTGCGGGGCCTTCTGTATTCGTATGCGACGAATGTGTCGAGCTTTGCAACGACATTATTCGTGAGGAAGTTAATAGTACTGTGTCCGGTAAGACTGACAAGGCTGACTTGCTTGTGCCACATGAAATTCGTGCGCGTCTCGACGAATATGTAATCGGCCAGGAGCATGCCAAGAAAATTTTGGCGGTGGCGGTGTATAACCACTATAAGCGCTTAAAAAGTACTAATAAAGATGGGGTGGAGTTGGCCAAGAGCAATATTTTACTGCTCGGTCCTACTGGTTCTGGAAAAACCTTGTTGGCGCAAACCTTGGCGCGTCTGCTTGATGTACCGTTTGTGATGGCCGATGCTACGACGCTGACTGAAGCGGGGTATGTCGGGGAGGATGTCGAGAATATAATTTTGAAGCTATTGCAAGCGTGCGATTATGATGTGGAGCGCGCGCAGCGCGGTATCATTTATATCGACGAAATTGATAAGATTTCTCGCAAATCTGACAACCCTTCTATCACTCGTGATGTTTCTGGCGAAGGGGTGCAACAAGCGCTACTCAAGTTGATTGAAGGCACCAAAGCATCTGTTCCGCCTCAGGGTGGCCGCAAACACCCCAATACTGAATTTTTGCAGGTGGATACCACCAATATCCTGTTTATTTGCGGTGGAGCGTTCGATGGCATGGAGAAGGTCATACTCAATCGCTCAGAGAAAGCAAGTATTGGTTTTAGTGCAAGCCTCGCCAAGAGTGGTGCCGAAAAGAATGTAGGCGCAGTGCTGCGCAATGTGGAGCCGGAAGATTTGATCAAGTTTGGTTTGATTCCCGAATTTGTAGGACGTCTGCCAGTAGTTGCTACGCTAGAGGAGTTGGATGAGGCGGCACTAATTCAAATTCTGACTGAACCCAAAAATGCCTTGACCAAACAATATCATAAATTGTTCGCGATGGAAGGTGTGGATATGGAGTTCCATGAGGGTGTGTTGCAGGCTATCGCCAAGAAAGCGTTGGATCGTAAGACGGGTGCGCGTGGCTTGCGCTCTATTCTAGAACATTCTTTGCTTGATATTATGTACGATCTGCCTTCGATGGACAATGTGAGCAAGGTAGTGTTGGATGTAAGCAGTGCAAATGGCGAAATTAAACCGATTGTGATATACGCTGATACATCCAGGGCAGCTTAGTTATTTATAGCGGCATCCTATGAGTTGATGCGCGGCGATTTGTATTTTGACTTGAATTATTTCGTTGCGCCCTCATCTAATTGTCAAGTTAATCCACAGAGGAGTTTCCTGCCATGACTGAGCATGATACTGATGTTCTTGTTTCCAGCTTTTTTCCATTACTTCCTTTACGCGATGTAGTGGTGTTTCCCCACATGGTAATTCCATTATTCGTAGGACGTGCAAAATCAATCAAGGCGCTGGAATCCGCTATGGAAGCGGGTAAGAGTATTGTATTGGTGGCACAAAAAACTGCCGCTAAAGATGAGCCTGCTGCGGATGATTTATATCGAGTCGGTAGTATTGCTAATATTTTACAGATGCTAAAGTTGCCTGACGGAACTGTCAAGGTTCTAGTGGAGGGTACTCAACGTGCAAAAATATTGCGCGTGATGGATGAAAAAAGTCATTTTGATGCGGACATTGATCCAGTTCCTGTCGATGATAGCTTAGGTAATGAAGCAGAAGCTATGCGTCGCGCCTTAATTAATCAATTTGATCAATATGTTAAGCTGAATAAGAGGATTCCACCAGAAACACTAACATCTTTGGCCGGTATAGATGATTCCGGGCGGCTAGCGGATACCATAGCAGCGCATTTGCCACTTAAGTTGGAGCAAAAGCAAGAGATATTAGAAATATTTGATGTTCGAAAGCGCCTTGACCATTTGCTGGGCTTACTGGAGGCCGAGCTCGACATTCTGCAAGTAGAAAAACGCATTCGTGGACGGGTTAAGCGGCAGATGGAAAAAAGCCAACGCGAGTATTACTTGAATGAGCAAGTAAAAGCGATACAGAAGGAGTTAGGCGAAGGTGAAGATGGTGCAGATTTCGAGGAATTGGCAAAGAAAATCAAGGCTGCGCACTTGCCTAAGGAAGCGCGTGCCAAGGCCGAATCCGAAATGAAGAAATTGCGCTTAATGTCCCCCATGTCTGCCGAGGCGACTGTAGTACGTAACTACATCGATGTGTTGGTAGGTTTGCCATGGAAAAAGAAAACAAAGATTAATAATGATTTGAAGTCTGCAGAAGAAATTTTGGAAGCGGATCATTATGGATTGGAGAAGGTCAAGGAACGTATCGTGGAATATCTTGCGGTGCAGCAGCGCGTCGACAAGATGAAAGCGCCTATCCTGTGTTTAGTCGGGCCGCCGGGTGTTGGAAAGACTTCGCTGGGTCAGTCTATTGCGCGGGCTACGGGCCGTAAATTTATGCGCATGTCGCTAGGTGGGGTGCGCGACGAGTCAGAAATTCGTGGCCATCGCCGCACTTATATTGGCTCTATGCCTGGCAAAATTTTGCAGAACATGGCTAAAGTCGGCGTGAAAAACCCATTATTCTTACTTGACGAAGTAGATAAGATGGGTATGGATTTTCGTGGTGACCCTTCGTCGGCACTGCTTGAGGTGCTTGATCCAGAACAGAATCATACTTTCGTTGATCATTATGTCGAGGTCGAATATGACTTGTCTGATGTAATGTTTGTAGCGACCGCAAATACCATGAATATCCCCGGTCCCCTTTTGGACCGCATGGAAATTATCCACGTGTCAAGTTATACGGAAGATGAAAAAGTAAATATTGCGATGCATTATTTAATTCCAAAATCTCTTAAAAACAATGGATTGAAGCTTGAAGAAATTGGTATTTCAGAAAGTGCAATTCGTGACATATTGCGTTATTACACCCGCGAAGCAGGAGTGCGTGGGTTAGATCGTGAGCTTTCCAAGATTTGCCGTAAAGTGGTGAAAGCATTGTTGCTCAAAGGGCGTGATAGCAAGGTAATGGTGAATGCTCGTAACTTGGACAAATATCTTGGAGTCCGACGTTATAGCTATGGAATCGCAGAGAAAAATAATCAGGTTGGACAGGTAACCGGGTTGGCGTGGACAGAAGTTGGAGGTGAGTTGCTAACAATTGAAACTGCAGTATTACCGGGGAAAGGTAATATTACCCCCACTGGTAAGTTAGGCGATGTTATGAAAGAGTCCATTCAAGCTGCACTTAGTGTAGTCCGTAGCCGCGCTCGCAGCTTGGGTATTCCTGATGATTTTTATCAAAAATCTGATTTGCATATCCACTTGCCTGAAGGTGCTACACCCAAGGATGGGCCGAGCGCTGGCGCAGGCATTTGTACGTCAATAGTTTCGGCGTTGACAGGCATCCCCGTACGTGCCGATGTGGCGATGACCGGAGAAATAACGCTGCGGGGCGAGGTGCTTCCGATTGGTGGATTAAAAGAGAAGTTGCTAGCAGCTCAACGTGGCGGTATAAAAGTTGTCCTGATTCCGGAAGAAAATACTAAGGATCTTGTAGATATTCCCGACAACGTAAAAAATAAACTTGATATTCATCCAGTTAAATGGATCGAGCAGGTGTTGGAAATAGCGTTGGAGCGCAAGCCAGAACCGTTACCTGAGGCTGCGCCAGTAGTCAATCCTATCTTGGTGGCGGACGAGAATCGTGCTGCCGTGATTAAACATTGATTAAGTATGCACGTGTTTTAAAAAATAGTTCAACTGTTTGATCAAGATCAAGGTGGTGAAAGTACTCTAATTCTTTGCTGGTAAAGGTTTGAAAAATGCTGTAAAATGTTATTTTTATTGGGTGCTTAGCTCAGCTGGTAGAGCGTCGCCCTTACAAGGCGAATGTCGGGGGTTCGAACCCCTCAGCACCCACCAGCTGCTTAGTTATTGGAGTGGTAGTTCAGTTGGTTAGAATACCGGCCTGTCACGCCGGGGGTCGCGGGTTCGAGTCCCGTCCACTCCGCCA
>CAIRGS010000098.1 GCA_903878125.1 uncultured Nitrosomonadales bacterium
AAACTGCTAAAGTTCGTACCCGATAAATTCAAACATGATGCACACCATTGGCTAATCCTGCATGGACGCTATGTTTGTCAAGCGCGAAAGCCAAAATGTGGCATTTGCAGCATCGTTGATCTGTGCGAATACCGCCACAAGGAAATATAATGTTCAATCCCAGCAGAGATGAAGCACGAATGTTTCTCATCGATACTTGGCGCAAGCGTCGCGCAGGCGCGCTGCTCTCTCCACTGGAAGACCTCGCTGCACAACTTATTGAAAAGCATCCTGAATATTACTCAATACTGGAAGATCCGGAACGCTATCAGGATAAGGACTACGCACCGGAGCAAGGCACGACTAACCCCTTCCTGCACCTGATGATGCACCTCACCATCGAGGAACAGATTTCCATCAACCAGCCGCATGGTATCCGCATGCACTTTCAGCGGCTTGCCGCACATCATGAATCAGAACACAACGCTCAACATCGCATGATGGAATGCCTGGGTGAAATGATCTGGCAGGCGCAACGTAATGGCACAGCACCAGATGCCAAGGTATATCTGAATTGTCTGGAGAAACAATAGTGGCAAATCGATTAAGCAAAATCGTCACCCGCACGGGGGATAAAGGTAGCACCGGACTAGCCGACGGCACGCGCGTGGAAAAATTTTGCGCACGCATTCACGCTATCGGCAGCGTAGATGAACTCAACAGCCACCTCGGCGGACTGCTCGCTGAAACCGTACCGGATGACGTGCGCAAATTGCTGCTACATATTCAGCATGACCTGTTCGATCTCGGCGGCGCATTGGCATATCCTGCTGCGCAATTTACCGAAGACAAATTACTGCACCTGGACGCCGCCATTGCTCACTACAACGCCGACCTGCCCCCACTTAAGGAATTCATCCTGCCGGGCGGAACCCGTGCAGCGGCACAATGTCATGTGACACGTACCGTGGCACGCCGCGCTGAACGAGACTTCGCCGCACTCGCTCAGCGCGAAACAGTTCCGCAACATGGCCTGCCCTATCTGAACCGTCTTTCTGACTTATTATTTATACTATGTCGCGTACTCAATCGCACAATAGGGCAAGAAGAAACTTTATGGAAAAGAAAACAATGAAGCTGCAAGAGACGTAACTATCCGAACTGACAGCAGCGCATGCTGTCGCTTAGATTATCTGCGGTAACGAACATAATGAATTTTAAAAGCTGCACATACTGTAAGCAGCTGTATATATTACAAATAGCTGTATATACTACGGAAGGTTATATTATCTGTAAGCAGTTTGAAAAGGGCAGCAGATAAACACCATTTTATTTTTTAGACATTTCAGGGGAAGTTCAAAATACATGCGCCTGACTGACTACCAGATTCAAATTATTCGCCAACTTGCTATCCAGGTGGCGGGAAGCCAATCCCGCGTGCGAGTTTTCGGATCAAGGCTTGATGATGCAGCACACGGTGGAGATATTGATCTTATGCTTGAATTACCGGAACCGGTGGACAACCCCGCACTCATGGCCGCGCAGATGTCTGCTCAAGTGTCGCGCGCCATGCACGGACGCAAAGTGGACGTACTGCTCAGCGCACCCAACCTCATGCGCCTGCCCATTCACGACATAGCATTCAAAGAAGGGAAATTGCTATGACAGTGGAACCAAAAATCACATTGCGCCTGCAATTTTTAGCTCGGGTAGTGCGCAAAGAATGCAGCCACCTCGCCACCACAGACCAGCGGCTGTTTGGAGGCTTGTTTACCTTGGAGCAAGCGATGCAACTCGAAGAAGACCCCCGACTTGGCAG
>CAIRGS010000099.1 GCA_903878125.1 uncultured Nitrosomonadales bacterium
CCCTGCCTCTGGAATAAAAACCGTTTCCACTGCATTGCCCGTACCAACGTCCAGCAACCATTTACGCGTGCCATCAGCAGAAATTTCGTCGCGCATCACCTGTGGTGCAGCCACATAAGCTTGCTGCTGCAGCTTCTCGCGCAACAAAACAGCGATGTCGGTCATCGCTGAAAAATCCGGCTCTCCCACTTTGTGCACCCAACGCAATATCTGGCGAGCACGGAAGGGCTTCTCACCCATCGAAGCAAACCAGGCGGTAAGTTGCTGACCATCAAAGTCAAGAAGGTTTTCGGACATCAGATGACCTTTAAAAATTACGCCATCCCCGCGACGGCGAGAATACAAATTCTGTATTTTTTATAGGGGCTCTCAATTTAGCGCGGGTTCACGTCCATAATAGCCTGAACGCTTCATAAATTCGCGTATTGATCGCGCAGGCTATTACTTGGCAAACGATAATGAAGGAGCAGCCTAGATAAAACATTACAGAGCAAACCTAAATGGCTTGCAGAAGAGCGAGTTAACTTATGAAGCTTTCAGATCAGGAAAAAAATAAGCAATTTCTACTGCAGCAGCTTCCGCTGAATCCGAACCATGTACTGCATTTGCGTCAATGCTGTCAGCGAAATCGGCGCGAATGCTACCCTTCTCAGCTTTTTTTGGATCCGTGGCTCCCATTAAATCGCGATTTTTTGCAATCGCATTTTCGCCTTTTAATGCCTGCACCATCACTGGGCCAGAAATCATGAAATCCACCAAATCCTTAAAGAATGGACGCTCGCGATGTACGGCATAAAAATTTTCTGCTTCGGTACGCGACATCTGAACCATGCGTGCTGCAATCACTTTTAATCCAGCATTTTCAAAACGGGTGTAAATCTGACCAATAACATTTTTAGCAACGGCATCAGGTTTAATTATTGACAAGGTACGTTCAACAGCCATGCTACTTTCTCCAATGGTAATTAACAATCAAGTTACGGATTTTAACAGGCTTTGCAGCTTTTGTTATGGAACAAAACCAAACTCACAACAGAACTAAAAAAATTTAAATTGTTTATACAAATAAAAAAGCCGCTAGCAGGCGGCTTAGGGAATTGTAGAGAGGCATTGTTTTTGTTTGTTTGGTAGGCGCGATTGGACTCGAACCAACGACCCCCACCATGTCAAGGTGGTGCTCTAACCAGCTGAGCTACGCGCCTATACAAGGCATGGCATTGTAACCGAATTTCAAACCCGGTTCAAATTTTGCGCCCATAGTTGTCAGCGCAAAGTAGTAATGTCCCCTTTCTCCCAAATAGAAATGTCCCCTTAAGTTTCCGTTGAGCAAAATAAGTGGCCGATAAAAACCAATAGATGCGGGCACTTTGAAATGAACATGATGATGAGTCAAAAAAAATCTAAAGAGGAAAGTTTATTTACTCCAAAACCTGGCAAATATATTTGTTGCCAACATTGTTAGTCGTACAAGCGGCAAGGTGGCGTAAAATATGCACTCTGTTTTTTGAATAAAAATTACTAATTAAAAATTATGACCATACGTACTCGTTTCGCGCCCAGCCCTACAGGCTATCTGCATATCGGCGGCGCTCGCACTGCGCTATTCTCTTGGGCTTACGCCCGCAAGCATGGTGGTACTTTTATCCTCCGCATAGAAGATACTGATTTAGAGCGCTCCACACCTGAGGCGGTGCAAGCCATTCTGGATGGCATGACTTGGCTTAATTTGAGTTATGACGAAGGCCCATTCTATCAAATGCAATGTATGGAGCGATATAAAGAGGTGATCCAGCATATGCTGGATCAAGGGTTAGCCTATTACTGCTACGCCTCGCCAAGTGAATTGGATGCTATGCGTGAGGCCCAACGTGCAAGTGGTGAAAAACCACGATACGACGGTCGCTGGCGTCCAGAATCCGGCAAAGTGTTACCTGAACCACCAGCTGAAACGATGCCAGTGGTGCGTTTCAAAAATCCTGCCAGGGGAGTGGTAACGTGGAAAGATTTGGTTAAAGGGCTTATTGAATTTGACAATGGAGAGTTAGACGACCTCATCATTGCCCGAGCCGATGGCACGCCTACCTATAATTTTTGCGTAGTCGTGGATGATTGGGATATGGGCATTACGCACGTGATACGCGGTGATGATCATGTCAATAATACGCCACGTCAGATCAACATACTCAAGGCATTGGGCGCCGATGCGCCACAGTACGCGCATCTGTCGATGATATTAGGTGACGATGGGCAGAAGCTGTCCAAGCGCCATGGTGCGGTTAGCGTGATGCAATATGATGAAGAGGGTTATCTGCCGGAAGCGGTAATTAATTACCTGGCAAGATTGGGATGGTCGCACGGTGATGATGAAATTTTTTCGGTGGAGCAGTTTTGCGCCTGGTTCGACCTCGACCATATCACGCCATCTGCGGCACAATTTAATACAGAGAAATTAAACTGGCTTAATCAGCATTACTTAAAGCAGGCCGATAATGCGCGGCTTGTTGCGTTAATACGTCCGCGCTTGGAAGCACGGGGCGTATTAGTGAGCACCGTACCAGCATTGGAAGCCATCATTACGCTTTATAAAGAACGCGTCGTAACCCTCAACGAATTGGCGGATGCAGCAGAAGTATTTTATATCGACTTGCATCCCAATCAGGAATTGCTGAATGCCCAGCTGTCTGTTGAAGCGATACCTGCTTTGCAGGAGCTGGCGGAGCGCCTAAAAGATGTCAAATGGGAAGCTGCGGCGATTGGAGCTGCGATCAAGGAAATAGTAAGCAAGCATGGCTTGAAAATGCCTAAGTTGGCGATGCCGTTGCGCGTAATGCTCACTGGGCAAACCCAGACTCCTTCGGTAGATGCAGTAATAACGCTGTTTTCACGCGAGGTAGTATTGACGCGTATGGCACAACATCTTTAGCACATACCGGGTATTCAGCTTTACAAGGATAGGTTCGATCATTATAATGCGCGCACATTTTGGGGGTATAGCTCAGCTGGGAGAGCGCTTGCATGGCATGCAAGAGGTCAGCGGTTCGATCCCGCTTATCTCCACCAAAATGGCATCACCAAGCCCTTTAGTCCCCATCGTCTAGAGGCCTAGGACACCGCCCTTTCACGGCGGTAACACGAGTTCGAATCTCGTTGGGGACGCCAAACAAATCAATAGCCCGCAGAGATGCAGGCTATTTTTATTTCAGCTTGTCCAACTTTGAGGTCGCCAAATAAATAAAGTGTTGCGTAATAAAATTACGTAACACTTTTAAAGTTTAAATTGCAGATTGTGGCACTGTCAAAATACTAGCCATTTTTAAAGTACACTGGCACATCAATACCCTACAGCGCTCTCC
>CAIRGS010000100.1 GCA_903878125.1 uncultured Nitrosomonadales bacterium
ATGCATGTATGTATTGCAAAGTATTGCACCAGATGATATAGTTATGTCGTGAGAAGAGTATTTCGAACCCGGACTTTCACCCGCTGGATGCGCAAGTCTGGGCTGTCCGACCCTGCCCTGCTGGATGCGGTTTGTGAAATGGCACAAGGGCTCATTGATGCAGACCTGGGTGGCCACGTGGTGAAGAAGCGGGTGGCGCCCTCTGGTCAAGGTAAGCGTGGCGGGGCACGAACGATTGTGGCAACCAAGATGGCTGATCGCTGGTTTTTTCTGTTCGGGTTTAGCAAGAACGAACGTGCCAACATAGGCAAGGATGAATTGAAAGTGCTCCAAGAAGTGGCCAAGGATTTCCTGGCCTTCAATGAGCATCAATTGACCAATGCCCTAGCTGTAGGTGAGATCATGGAGGTGTGCGATGGCAACAGTAAAACGTAAGAGTCGGATTATTGGTGAAATACACGAAACTGCCCGAGGCCTGCAAGCCGCCGGCTTGATTAGCAAGCGTCGGATGGGCGAGTTCGATGCGCTATGTAATCTTGATGTTGCGGAAATTCCGCCAAAACAGATCAAACTTTTACGTGAAAAAGCGCACGTTAGCCAAGCGGTCTTCGCCGCCGTCATTAACACCAGCGTGTCTACCGTTCAGAAGTGGGAGATTGGCGACAAAAAGCCCAGCGGACCGTCTCTGAAGCTGCTCACGCTGATCCAGCGCAAAGGGCTTGAGGCTGTTTTATAAGTTGATTTGCTAGGTAGAAGTGTTCACGAGACGAAAACGGCTAAATGCTCGATTTGGCGCCATTTGCTGGATTGAACTACCGTTCGATAGGATGTCTGTAGCAGCACCGCTTCCACTGGCGCACTGCGTCCTCATTATGCTCCAGCGCACGTTTCTCGGGTTTTTGTACGCTGAAACCCAATACTCCAAGAATCCGCCAAAGCTGGGTTGTGCTAAACCTGACGCCATACTGGCGCTCGATGACAGTACCCACGCGCTTGAGTGTCCAGAGCTCGGTGCCAAAACCGTGCTCGATAGGGTTTTGTAGTACCACACGGCGCACCCCTTCCCGCTGTTCATCAACCCGCTGTTCCTGCAACTACTCAATCGGTAAGTGTTCAGGATTGCATGTATATGACCGATTGATTCTTTTCGCGATCGCTAGTCAATTTGTAAACGCGGGTTCGATTGAGCATTTCGGAATCGAACTGACGCTCGATTTTGGACACGTGGTTAATGCCGATGGCAAGTGAGAGTTGATACGGCTGCGACCCGTAAAGACCCGATTAAGCACCTCTCCGCATCAGCCGATTGACCCAGGCTCCGGTTAAGATATAGAAACAGCACCATCCAATCCCAATGGATTGCTGTCTAAACAGAACTTACGGTAGGCCGTACCAAATTGAGCGTCCACCCCCATGCCTCACAAGCAGCCCTTTTTTAACGAGATTGCCGAACGTTGTTTTAAGAGTATTAGGGCTAGCGGCATACTCGCGAACTATATCGCGTGATGTTACCCGTCCATGATCTCGAACGTAATCCAAAATTTGAACAGCCAATTCTGGCAATGCTGCAAGAGTTCCTTTTTCTCGCTCCACCTTGGCGGCAAGTCTTCGTTTTTGCTGTTGCAATGCCCGCATAAAGAACAGTAGCCAGGGCTGCCAGTTTGGTGCTTCACTATGCAAGGATTGTTGAGTTTGACGCAGAGCCAAGTAATAATCTTCTTTGCTGTGCTCAATGACGCTTTCTAGTGAACTGTATGGCACATAGGCGTAACCTGCCTGCAGGAGTAAGAGTGTGGTCAAAATCCGGCTTAATCGTCCGTTGCCATCTTGAAAAGGATGGATTTCTAAAAAAGTGACTATAAAAATAGCGACGATCAAGAGTGGGTGCAGTCGACCAAGCTCGCGCGCGTCCTTTAACCACTGAACCAGTTCAGTCATGCAACGCGGCGTGTCAAACGGAGAGGACGTTTCAAAAACGACGCCAACCATCTTGCCATCGGCATCAAAGGCGACGACATTGTTTGATAATTTTTTGTATTCGCCTCTATGGCGTTCATCTTTTTGGCTGTAACGTAGAAGGTCACGATGTAATTGCTTTAGATGGTTCTCGGTCATGTGGATATCGTCAAAGGCATGGAAAATCATCTCCATCGTCTCGGCATAACCTGCGACCTCTTGCTCATCGCGACTATCAAACTTCTTGATTTCCAGCTTGGAGAGTAGTTTCTCGACCTCGCGGTCAGTCAGTTTGCTGCCTTCAATTCGGGTCGAGGAACCAATGCTCTCAATGGTGGCAACGTGCCGTAGCGCATTGAGTCGTTCCGGAGCAAGCGTTCCAAGGGCACGCCAAGCACCTTTGAATTCGTCAACTTCACTCAATAAATTGAGTAGCTCAGCTGTAATTTGGATGGTATCAGTGTTCATGACACCAAATGTACGCCTGGCCATACCGGATTGTCAACCAGAATAGACCCGAATATACGGCCGATGATTGTTGCCCGTGGACCTGATTG